>NZ_JAGXKC010000002.1:0-180286 GCF_019091045.1 Stenotrophomonas sp. GbtcB23
GTACGCGCCCTCCGGTGGAAAGCGGGGGCGCAACGTCCAGTTGCGGCAAGACGCATCGCTCGGTGACGGCACCCGCTTCGTCGATGCCCGCAAGGCGATGCAGGGCGTAGCACCCTTGAAGACGATCACCAGCCTGCCGGTGGTGCGCAACCTCGACAATCTCGAAGGGCGCCCGTTCGGCCGCGAGGTGGATTCGGAGCGGCTGATCGCCAGCGCCATGCAGGGCCACCCGCGCGCGATCTCGTTCAGGCTGTGGACGCTGCAGGACACCTGCCGCTCATGCGGCGGGGTGGTGATGCAACAGCTCCGCAACCGGTTCCCGGACGCCGAACCCTTCTCGGTGCGTTACATGGTGGACTACGGAGCCCCCGCGCGCGTGCCCGAGCCACTGCCGCCCGCTGCGGAGCGGCTGGAGCCCGACGCGGGGCTGGTCACCTATTTCGACCAGTGGCGGCAGGACGCTGGCATGAGATAGCGCCTTGGGCCATGCTGGTACCGGCGGCGCCGCGTCCTGCGGCGTCGCGCCCTGCCCCGCGCCCGAGGCCTGCATGGATTTCCTCAAGCTGCTGCGTTCGCTCGAAGAGTTCCTGTACGAGCTCTGCACCTGGTTCCTGTTCTTCCCGCGCACGCTGTACCGGGTGGTGATGCATCCGCGGCGGATGGCGCAGTACGTGAACACCGAACTGACCCAGAAGCTGGAGCGCCAGTTCGACGATGCGATCAGCCCGCCGATGTTCCTGATGCTGGCGGTGCTGGTCGCGCACGGGGTGGAGCTGCTGATGCACCAGACCGTGGCCGGCACCAGCGAGCTGTCGCGCACGGTGATGGGCAACGAGGAAAGCCTGCTGCTGTACCGCTCCATCACCTTCGCGATCTGGCCGCTGATCGCCACCGTGCACCTGCTGCGCCGCAAGCGTGTGCCGATGACCCGCGAATCGCTGCGCCGCCCCTTCTTCATGCAGTGCTACCTGACCGCGCCGTTCGCGGTGGCGCTGTCCACCAGCATGGTGTTCGTGCGCCTGCCTGGCGAGCTCTCCACCACGCTCGGGATCGCCACCGGCCTGATCTCGGCCGGCTGGTACCTGGTGGTCCAGGCCGGCTGGCTGAAGGTCGCCCTGCAGCGCTCCTGGCTGAACTCGGTACTGTCGGCGCTGTGGGTGTTCGCGCTGGGGACGGCGATCAACATGACGGTCGGGATCGTGCTGCTGGGCAGCTGAGCCGCTGCCCGCCGCTGCCGCCAACGTCCGCATAGTCGGGCCCGGTCATTCCATGGCACCCTCTGCAAACGATTTCACGGAATGGAGGGATTCCCATGCTGTCTGCTTTTCGTCGTCCAGCCCTGCTGGCCCTGATCGCGCTGGCGTTGCCGCTCGGCTCCGCCCTGGCCAAGGCGCCCGAGCCGCTGCGGGTGATGTCATTCAATGTCCGCACCCCGGTGGACACCGAGCCGAACAAGCGCTGGGAGGACCGTCGCGATGCGATGGTGGCGCTGCTGCGCGAGCAGCACCCGGTGGTGTTCGGTACCCAGGAGCTCAAGACCAACCAGGCTGACTACCTGGTGCAGCACCTGCCCGGCTACCGGTGGTTCGGCGAGCCGCGTGGGCCCGGCGACAATGAGGAGCACATGGGCGTGTTCTACGACAGCGCCGCATTGAAGGTGGTCGAATCGGGCAACTTCTGGCTGTCCGATACACCGGAGGTGGCCGGCAGCATCACCTGGGGCAACCTGATGCCGCGCATGGTGACCTGGGCGCTGTTCGAACGTGCCGCCGACAGCAAGCGCTTCTACCTGTACAACACCCACCTGCCCTACCGCGATGAAGACGAGCCGCGCCGCGTACTGGGCGCCAAGCTGATTACCCAGCGCCTGGCCGCGCTGCCGAAGGACATTCCGGTGGTGGTCACCGGCGATTTCAACAGCGAACCGGGCAGCACCACGTATGCGGCGTTCACCACTGGGCTGGCCGATGCCCGCAAGCTGGCACGCAAGGTCGAAGGCCCGCGCCTGACCTTCCAGAACTTCAGCGATACGCCCACCGCCGAGATCGACTGGATCCTGGTCCGCGGCTTTGGTGTGAACCGATTCGTCACGCTGGACCAGAAACCGGGCGGCGTGGTGCCGTCGGACCACTACCCGGTCCTGGCAGAACTGGTGTTCCCGGCCGCGTCCACGCCTTGACCGGTAACGCGTGACGCTCAACGGAGCACAGGCGGTTCCCGGAAACCCAACGGCAGTCGATCGGGATGCGAAGCTACCCCCGGCGCAGGCCCTCGAGTGCTTTGCACAGGGCCTGGTGCTGTTCGCGGGCCTGGCAGATCCGGGCGCTGATGGCCAGGAATACGCCGACGCCCACTACGCCGATGCCGAGCAGGCTGTCGGGCAAGCGCGCGAAGCCAAGGCTCACGGTGAGGGCGGCGACAACCAGCAACACAATCACGCCTGGGGACAGTCCAGAGGACGCCGATGCCTGTTCTTCCTTTCCCGCACGTGGCGGCTTCCAGCAATTCCGTTGCATTACACATATCCCCGGGCAGGGACTGTTTTTAGCACCGGGTCGGTTCTACCCGGCAGAGGCAAAGCCGTCAGCGCGGGGTTCTCCGGTACGCCTTTGCGGCGAACCATTACAAAGTGTGCAGGGGGCGACTCTTGCCGCCCCCTGCCGTCCATCACCGCATCGTGCCGGCCACCGCCGGCGGGGTTGCATCCTGCTGCTGGCCCCAACCGCCCAGCGCCTTGTACACGCCGACCACGCTGACGTTCACCGTCGACTCGGCCGCCGCCAACGCGTCATCCGCCGCCAGCTGGGTGCGCTGTGCATCCAGCAGGGTCAGGAAATCTTCCGACCCTTCACGGTAGCGGATCTGCGCCAGCTGTTCGGCACGCCGCGCGGCCTGCGCCTGCTCGGCGACGATGGCCAGGCGGGCCTGCTGCTTGGCATAACGGGTCAACGCGTTCTCGGTATCTTCCAGCGCCAGCAGCACCGCCTTCTCATACTCGGCCGCCGCGCCGTCAGCCTGGGCCTTGCTGGCCCGCAGGCGCGCCTTCACGGTACCGAAATCGAACGCGGCCCAGCTGATCGACGGGGTCACCGACCATGCCTTGTTGTTGCCGTTGACCAGCCCGCTGGCATCGCCGGACAGGAAGCCGACAAACCCGCTCAGGCTGATCCGCGGGAACAGATCGGCGGTGGCCACGCCAACCCGCGCCGTGGCGGCGGCCAGGCGACGCTCGGCCACGCGCACGTCGGCACGCTGGCGCAGCAGGTCGGTGGTATCGCCGAGCGGCAACGCCTTGGCATACGGCGCGGCATCACGCGGTTCCAGCAACGTGTCCAACGCGTCCGGGCGCTGCCCCAGCAGCACCGCCAGGCGATGCCGCGACTGCACTTCGGCCACTTCCAGCAGCGGAATGTCGGCCTCGATCGCCTTCAACCGCGCCCGGCTGCTCTGCACGTCCAGTTCGCTGCCCGCCCCCAGGTCCCACCGGGTTTCGGTGAGCTTCTGGGTATCGCGCAGGTTCACCAGCGTGCGCTTGGCGACTTCGATGCGCTTCTGGGTGCCGCGCAGTTCGAAGTAGTTGCGCGCCACTTCGGCAGCCACCGTGACCTGCGCGTCGGCCAGGTTGTCCTGCTCGGCGCCCAGGTCCGCACGCGCCGCTTCA
Source organism: Stenotrophomonas sp. GbtcB23 (assembly GCF_019091045.1). NCBI lineage: Bacteria > Pseudomonadati > Pseudomonadota > Gammaproteobacteria > Lysobacterales > Lysobacteraceae > Stenotrophomonas > Stenotrophomonas sp. GbtcB23. The sequence goes on from NZ_JAGXKC010000002.1 coordinate 3,662, forward strand.
GCGGCACGGCGCTGGCGACCGAACAGATCCAGCTCCCAGCCGGCGTCAAAGCCAAGCTGGTAGGTCTCGCTGAAGACACGCTCGCCACCGGCGGTCAGGTCCGGCTGCTTGCGGCGGTCGTAGCTGCCGCCGCTGGTCACGTGTGGCAGCTGGTCCAGGCGCTGCTCGACGAACACCGCACGGGCTTCGCGCACACGCGCCATCGCGATGCGCAGGTCCAGGTTGTCGCCCAGGGCGTCGTGCACCAGTTGTTCCAGCACCGGGTCATCGAACTGCGCCCACCAGCTGGCCACCGGCGAGGTGGTGCTGAACACCGGCGCGGCGGCGCCCTGCAGGACCACCGGCTGCGCCGGTGGTGCCTGGTAGTTGGGGCCGACGCTGACGCAGCCGGCCAGCAACGCGCTGGCAACGGCGGCGGTCAACACACGGATCACCATGGCAGCACCTCGCCCAGGTAGGTGAAGCTGCCGTTGGGGCCATCGGCACCGATCAGCGCCATGCCCACGCTGGAGCGCGCGCCATCGGCGATTTCGATTTCGCCTTCGCCCCGGTTCATGTCGGTTTTCACGTAGCCCGGGTGCACGGTGTTGACCTTGGTGGTGCCCTCGCGCAGCTCATAGGCCAGCTGCACGGTCCAGGCGTTCACCGCGCTCTTGGACGCGTTGTAGGCCGGCACCGCGAAACCGTAGATCGGCGAACCCGGCTGGCTGTGCAGGGTCAGCGAGCCCAGGATGCTGGACACGTTGACGATACGCCCGGCCGGCGATGCCTTGATCAGCGGCAGGAACGCCTGGGTGACCGCAATCACCGCGAACACGTTGGTGTCGAAGGTCTGGCGCCAGGTGTCCAGGGTCTGCGCCGACGGCGCCAGCGCGGGGTCGTCGAGCAGGATGCCGGCGTTGTTGACCAGGATGTCCAGCCGGCCATGGCGGTCGGTGACCTCCTGTACGGCGGCGGCGATGCTGGCGGCATCACCGACGTCCAGCTGGATCGCCTCCACCGGCAGGCCTTCGGCCTGCAGCTTCAGCGCTTCGGCCACGGCGGTGTCGCGCTTGCGCCCGGCCAGCAGCGTGTGCACGCCGGCCTGGGCCAGCTGGCGGACGGTTTCCAGGCCGATGCCACGGGTGGCACCGGTGACCAGGGCGATCTTGGAAGTAGCGGTATTCATGGGTGATTCCTCGTAGGGGTCGGGATCAGTGATGCAGGGTGGATTCGCCATGGGTGACCAGCTTGCCGCCGCCATTGCGGCTGACGAACTTGCGCAGCGCCACGTAGAACACCGGGGTCAGGAACAGGCCGAACAGGGTCACACCGAGCATGCCGGCGAACACGGTGATACCGGTCACCGAGCGCACCTCCGCACCGGCGCCGTGCGACACCACCAGCGGGATGGTGCCGGCGATGAACGCGATGGAGGTCATCACGATCGGACGCAGACGCAGGCGGCACGCTTCCAGCGCGGCTTCCACAATCCCCTTGCCGCCCATTTCCAGCTCGCGGGCGAATTCGACGATCAGGATCGCGTTCTTGCACGCCAGGCCCATCAGCACCACCAGGCCCACCTGCACGAACACGTTGTTGTCACCGCCGGTCAACCATACGCCGAACAGGGCCGACAGCAGCGTCATCGGCACGATCAGGATCACCGCCAGCGGCAGCGACCAGCTCTCGTACAGGGCGGCCAGCACCAGGAACGCCAGCAGGATCGCCACCGGGAACACGATGAAGGCGGCCTTGCCCTGGGTGGCCTGCTGGTAGCTCAGGTCGGTCCATTCGGTGGTCATGCCCACCGGCAGCACCTTGGCGGCGATCTCGGTCAGGTTGTTCATCGCTTCGGCCGACGACAGCAGGCGCGGGTCGGCTTCGCCGGCCAGGTCTGCGGCCGGGTAGCCGTTGAAGCGCAGCACCGGGTCGGGGCCGTAGGTTTCCTTGACGGTCACCATCGAACCGATCGGCACCATCTCGCCACGGTCGTTGCGGGTACGCAGCTTGCCGATGTCTTCCACGCTGTTGCGGAACTGGCCGTCGGCCTGGGCGATCACCTGCCAGGTACGACCGAACTCGTTGAAGTCGTTGACGTAGGACGAACCCAGGTAGGTCTGCAGGGTGTCGAACAGCTCGGTGAGCTGCACGCCCTGCGCCTTGGCCTTGACCCGGTCCACTTCGGCATCCAGCTGCGGCACGTTGGCCTGGTAGCTGGTGATCGGGAAGGCCATGCCCGGGGTCTGCGCCACCGCACCCTGCATCTGGCTCACCGCCGTCTGCAACGCACCGTAGCCCAGGTTGCCGCGGTCTTCGATGAACATCTGGTAGCCGTTGCCGTTGCCCAGGCCCAGGATCGGCGGCGGCATCATCGCGAAGGCGAAGCCTTCCTGCAGCCCGGCGATCTTCTGGTTGATCTCGGCGTTGATCTCGGCAGCGGTGCGACCATGGCGCTCGTTGAACGGCTTGAGCGGAATGAACGCCACGCCGGTGTTGGGCGTGTTGGTGAACTGCAGCGCGTTCAGGCCCGGGAACGAAATGGTGTGCGCCACGCCCTCGGTTTCCTGGGCGATCCTGGCCACCTTGCGCAGCATTTCATCGGTACGGGCAATGGACGACCCTTCCGGCAGCTTCACACCGGCGATCAGGTACAGCTTGTCCTGGGTCGGGATGAAGCCCGGCGGCACCACCTTGAAGATGAAACCGGTGGCGACCAGCAGCACCGCATACACCAGGAACACCGCACCACGACGACCCAGGATCTTCGACACGCCGCGCTCGTACTTCTCCGAGCTGGACTTGAAGAAGCGGTTGAACGGACGGAACACCCAGCCGAACAGGCGGTCGATGATGCGGGTGGGGCCATCCTTGGGCGCGTCATGCGGCTTGAGCAGGCGCGCGGCCAGGGCCGGCGACAGGGTCAGCGAGTTGATCGCCGAGATCACCGTGGAGATGGCGATGGTGACGGCGAACTGCTTGTAGAACTGGCCGGTCACACCGGACAGGAACGCCATCGGCACGAACACCGCACACAGCACCAGCGCGATCGCGACGATCGGCCCGGACACTTCCTTCATGGCCTGGTGCGCCGCGGCAAGCGGGGTCAGGCCTTCTTCGATGTTGCGTTCGACGTTTTCCACCACCACGATCGCGTCATCGACCACGATGCCGATCGCCAGTACCAGCCCGAACAGGCTCAGCGTGTTGATCGAGAAGCCCAGCACGTACAGCGCAGCAAACGTACCCACGATGGACACCGGCACGGCGATCAACGGAATGATCGAGGCGCGCCAGGTCTGCAGGAACAGGATCACCACCAGCACCACCAGCGCGATGGCTTCCAGCAGCGTGGAGACCACCGCCTTGATCGAGTCGCGCACGAAGATGGTGGTGTCGTACACCGCTTCGTACTTGACGTCGTCCGGGAAGGTCTTCTGCATCTCGTCCATCGTGCCGATCACTGCATCGCGGATCTCCAGCGCGTTGGCACCCGGGGCCTGGAAGATACCGATGCCCACCGCGTTCTTGCCATCCAGCTGCGAGCGCAGGGTGTAATCGCCGGCACCCAGTTCCACCCGGGCCACGTCGGACAGCCGCACCACTTCACCATCGGTACCGGCCTTGAGCACGATGTCACCGAACTCCTGCTCGCTGCGCAGGCGGCCCTGGGCATTGATCAGGGTCAGGAACTGGCTGTTGGGCATCGGCTCGGCACCGAGCTGGCCGGCCGAGACCTGCACGTTCTGCTCGCGCATGGCGCGCACCACGTCGCTGGCGGTCAGGCCGCGCGCGGCCACCTTGTCCGGGTCCAGCCAGGCACGCATGGCGTAGTCGCCGCCACCGAAGATCTGCGCGTCGCCCACGCCCTGGATGCGCGCCAGCGCGTCCTTGACGTGCAGGCGGGCGTAGTTGCGCAGGTACAGGGTGTCGTACTTGCCCTTCGGCGAGGTCAGGTGCACCACCATCAGGAAGGTGGGCGACTGCTTCTGGGTGGTCACACCCTGCCGCCGCACATCTTCCGGCAGGCGTGCCTGGGCCTGGGCCACGCGGTTCTGCACCTTCACCGCCGCATCGTCCGGGTCGGTGCCCGGGCGGAAGGTGACGGTCATCTGCAGCACGCCGTCCGAACCGGCCACCGACTTGAGGTACATCATGCCCTCAACGCCGTTGATCGCCTCTTCCAGCGGGGTGGCCACGGTTTCGGCGATCACCTTCGGGTTCGCACCCGGGTACACGGTGCGCACCACCACCGAGGGCGGCACCACTTCGGGGTACTCGCCAATCGGCAGCATCGGTATGGAGATCAGGCCGGCGGCGAAGATCACGATCGACAGCACCGCCGCGAAAATCGGCCTGTCGATGAAGAAACGGGAAAAGTCCATTAGGGGATTCCTGGGTTTTCACCAACGCCGGCGTGCAGCACCCCTGCCGCTGTCGAAGACGACAGCGGGAGCGGTGCCCCACGGGGCGTTGAAAGACACGGTAGAGCCGACCGTTGGTCGGCTGCTCTTCAATTCAATGCAACAGGCGCAGCCGCCGCAGCCGGCTGCATCGCAACCGCCTTGGCCTGCACCGGCATCCCCGGCATGAACACCTTCTGCACGCCATCGATGATCACCCGGTCGCCGGCCGCCAGCCCCTGCTGCACGATGCGCAGGCCTTCGGCGGTGCGGCCCAGCTGGATGTCGCGGCGCTGCGCCTTGCCTTCCTTGTCGACCACGTACACGTACTTGCGGTCCTGGTCTGTGAGCACGGCCTTGTCGTCGATCAGCATGGCCTGGAACTCGCCGCTGCCGAGCAGCTGCACGCGGGCGAACAGCCCCGGGGTGAAGGCGCGGTCGGCGTTGTCCAGCAACGCACGCACGCGGATGGTGCCGGTGCTGCGGGTGACCTGGTTGTCCAGGAAGTCGACCTTGCCCGCATGCGGGAAGCCCTCTTCACCGGACAGGCCCACCTTCACCGGCAGCTCGCTGTCGCGCTCGCTCGGGCGCTCGCCCTTGCGTGCCATCTGCGCGTACCGCAGGAAGGTGCCCTCGTCGGCGTCGAAGTACACGAACACGGTGTCCAGCGAGACCAGCGTGGTCAGCACGCTCGCGCTGTCGCCCGCAGTGACCAGGTTGCCGGCGGTGACCATCGCGCGGCCCGCGCGGCCGTTGATGGGGGCACGCACCTTGGTGAATTCCAGGTTCAGTGCCGCCGCATCCAACGCGGCCTGCGCGGCCTGCACGTTGGCACCGGCCTGGTCGGCGGCGGCGCGGCGCTGCTCCCAGGATTCGGTGGAGATGGCCTGCTGTTCGGACAGCTTCTTGGCGCGCTCGGACTCGCTGCGGGCCAGGGTGGACTGGGTGCGGGCGCGGGTGAGTTCGGCGCGGGCGCGGTCGTACTCGGCCTGGTAGCTGCGCGCGTCGATGGTGAAGAGCACATCGCCCTTCTTCACTTCGTCACCTTCGACGTAGTTGACCTTGTCGATGTAGCCGGACACGCGCGGGCGCAGTTCGACGCTCTGCACCGCCTCGACGCGGCCGCTGAAGTCGTCCCACTGGCTGACCGGCTTGACCAGCACCGGCGCGGCGCTGACCTGCGGCGGCGGCGGGCCGGCGGTTTCGGCCTGGCTGCCGCTGCACGCGGTCAGCACCGCGGCGGCCAGGATCGACACGCCGGCCATGGCCAGCCGTCGGGAGAAGCGATGCGGAGTGGAATTGGAGGAAGTCATGGAATGCATCCGTACGTAGGGGTGGTCAAAGAAAAACAAAATCACGTAGTACTGCCGGGGGCGGTAGCCTGGGACCTGAACCTAGGTAAAGGTCAAGCGACACCGGCGATGTCGCGCCAGGCGGGAGGTCGGTCCAGTTGCAGCAGTCCACGCGGAAGTTCCGCATCGCGGGTGTCGCAGCGCACGATGGCGCGGTTGTCGACGCAGTTGTCGAGCAGGGAAACCACGCGGCGGCCGACCAGCAGCGCGCTCGGCCATTCGATGCACGCGTTGGCGGCGTTGCTCGGCGTGCACACCGGGTTGCACACTTCCAGCATCTGCGCGCGCACGCCCAGGGCCTGCGCTTCCTGGTGCAGCACCTGCGCGTACATGCGCGTGGCGGCGCCGGTGATGGAGCTTTCGCCATAGCCGGCCCACGGCTTGAAGCCGGCCGGGCTGCCGACCAGCACATAGCGGCGCGGGTGGCCTTCACTCTGCAGCAGCGGCAGCAGGCGGCGGCCGGCGTGCACGTGCGGCATCACGTCGGCCTGCAGCGCCTGCAGCAGCGCATCGCCGCTGCGGTCGATGACCCGGCCGCGGTTATAGGGGCCGCCCATTGCATCGATGACTGCAGCAAGCGTGCGCGGCCGCTGCGCGATGCGTTCGGCCAGCGCCAGCGCCGAGCCATCGTCGGCGAGCGAGCCCAACAGCGTTTCCAGCCCCGGCTCGTCGGCAAACTGCTCGCGCAGCGCTGCAAGCCGGCCCGGGTCGCGGCCAACCACCAGGACCGGGCTGCCGGCCTCCAGCAGCGCAGCCACGATTCCCTGCCCGACGCTGCCGGTGCCGCCAAGCACCAGCACTTCGGGGGCCAGTGTCCCGTTCATGGGACTTTAACTCCCGTCGCCGGGATAATCCCAATTCGGCCCAGTCGGCCGCCGCTGCGGGCACCCAGGCGCAGGCTGCCGCCGCGCTGCAGGTTGGCGGGCGGGGTGAACTCACGGAAAGCCTTGCCGGAGAAGGCCGAGGGGCGCTTTTCAACGGTCAGGGCCAGGTCCAGCGAGGGCGTGCGGCCGCCGATGACGCGGCCTAGAATGTTCTGCAACCACATGGTTGGCGTCCTCCAATTCGGGAATGGCGCCAGATTAGTCCTCGAACTCCCCCTTGATTAGTCCGAATTAAGGGGAATAATCGTCCCGTACCCGGCACAATCTTTCGGGCACCCTACCCATCCCCCGATATGGACTCCGTCATGGCCCACGATCTCAACGACACGCTGATCTTCGTCAAGGTGGTCGAGCAAGGCAGTTTCATCGCCGCTGCCAACGCGCTCGGCCTGCCCAAGACCACCGTCAGCCGCAAAGTGCAGGAACTGGAAACGCGCCTGGGCGCACGCCTGCTGCACCGGACCACGCGCCGGCTGGGCCTGACCGAGGCCGGCTCGGTGTACCACGAACATTGCCAGCGCATCGCGCGCGAGCTGGAAGAAGCCGAAGGCGCGGTCAACCAGCTGCAGTCCGGCCCACGCGGCTGGCTGCGCTTTACCGTGCCCTATTCGATCGGCATCACCTGGATCGCACCGCTGCTGGGGCAGTTCCACGCCCAGTACCCGGAGATCCAGCTGGACATGCACTTGGGCAACGAAAAGCTCGACCTCATCGCCGGCGAAGCGGACCTCGCGCTGCGCGTGGGCGCCCTGCCCGATTCGAACCTGGTGGCGCGCAAGCTGGGCAGCCTGCGCACGCAGGTGTTCGCCAGCCCCGCCTACATCGAACGCTACGGCGAGCCGCTGCACCCGGACGAACTGCAGTTCCACCGCATCCTGGCGATGCGCAAGGCCCGCAACCTCAACAACAACCGGTTCTTCTGGCAGCTGGGCGAGAACGGCGGCGACCTGCGCGATTTCCCGGTCAATCCGCTGCTGGTGGCCAACGATCCGTCGGCGCTGAACGGCGCACTGGTCTGCGGCGAAGGCCTCCTGCTCACCGGCGATGTGATGGCCAAGCCGTTCATCGAATCGGGCATGGTGCGCCGTGTGCTGGCGGGCTGGACCGGCCCGGAAGTGGACTTCAACGCGGTGTTCGCCGGCGGCCGGCTGGTGTCGCCGAAGGTGCGCGCGTTCGTCGATTTCCTGGTCGAAAAGCTCAACTTCGACGCGAACTACATGCTGGCCCAGTGCCCGGCGGCGAAGCTGGCCAAGCAGCAGCAGAAGGAAGCCGAAGCGGAGCTGCAGGAGACCGGGAAGCGGATCCTGGAGACGGTGACCGCCTGATCGTCGCGGTGGTGCGGCAGGCGGAGCCGGCAGGTAGAGCCGACTGTTAGTCGGCTACGCGCGAAGCGCGTCTTCCTGCATGCCGACGGTGCAGCCGACTAACAGTCGGCTCTACAGAAAATGCCGCCCGTTGGGGCGGCATTTTTGCGTTGCATCGGCGTGGCCGATGCAACGCAGCAATAAAAGGCGCTTGCGCCTTTTATTGCTGCAACGGAATCACGCGGATTTCCACGCGGCGGTTCTTCGCGCGACCGGCGTCGGTGCTGTTATCGGCGATCGGGTACGCCTTGCCGGCACCCAACGTCTCGATACGCACGCTCTGCACGCCCTGGGCGGTCAGGTACTGCGCCACCGAATCGGCGCGTTCCTTGGACAGCTTGTTGTTGACCGCGTCACTGCCAATGCTGTCCGTGTGGCCAACCACTTCGATCATGGTCTGGTTGTATTCGTTCAGCGTGCTCGCCACGCCGTTGAGCGCACCGTAGAACTGCGGCTTCAGCTGCGACTTGCCGAAGTCGAAGGTCACGCCATCGGGCAGGTTGAGCACGATGTTGTCGCCCTGGCGCTGCACGTCGATGCCGGTGTTGGCGGTGCGCTCGCGCAGCTCACGTTCCTGCTTGTTCTGATACGCACCCACGCCGGCGCCGGCAAGCGCGCCAATACCCGCACCCACCATCGCGTGCTGGCGACGTTCGGTCGCGCTGTCACCGGTCAGCAGGCCGGCGGCCACGCCGATGGCGGTACCGATCAGCGCGTTGCGGCCGGTGCGGCTCTGCTGCTCGACCGGGTTGCCGTACTGGTCGCTCTGCACGTACGAACCACCGGTGGCGCAGGCCGACAGGGCGGCAGCGGTCATCAGGGCCAGGGCCACGTTGCGGGGTGCGGATCGGATCATGTGTTTTCTCCTGAAGTGCCGGCGGTCGGCGTGCGAACGGCCAGAAGCATAAACACGCCGACGCGATGCCGGCATGATGAACACGCACGGATTCGGCATTTCGTTCAGCTTTGGGGCATCAGCCGGTGTGCCGATACGCGGCCAATGCCGCCTCGCGGCCGGCCGCCAGATCCACCAGTGGCACCGCTGGATAGCCCGGCGCCAGCTCTGCCAGCAACGACGGCGACTGCCACGGTGCGAAGCGTGCCTTCACTGGCAACGGCGCCAGTTCGGGCACCCAGCGGGTGATGTAACGCGCATGCGGATCGAACTTCTGCGACTGCGTGACCGGGTTGAATATCCGGAAATACGGCGCCGCATCCGCACCGGTACCGGCCACCCACTGCCAGCCCATGGTGTTGTTGGCCAGGTCCGCATCCACCAGCGTGTCCCAGAACCAGCGCGCGCCGTGCAGCCAGTGCTGGCGCATGTGCTTGCACAGGAAGCTGGCCACGATCATCCGCACGCGATTGTGCATGTAGCCGGTGGCCCACAGCTCGCGCAGCCCCGCATCGACGATCGGCACCCCGGTACGCCCCTGCTGCCAGGCCTGCAGCTGTGTCGCGTTCGGCTTGGCCCAGCTGAAGTTCGCGAACCGCGGGTTGAGGTTCTGTTCGGGGGTCTGCGGGAAGTGGTGCAGCAGGTGGTAGGAGAACTCACGCCAGCCCAGCTCGCGGATGTAGCCATCGATATCGGCATTTCGGCTGGCGTTGCGCTCGGCTTCCAGCCGCCGCACGATCTGCCACGGTGAGATTTCGCCGAAGTGCAGGTGCGGCGACAGCAGTGACGTACCCACGCGGTCGGGCAGATCGCGCTGCTGGCGGTAGCCGTTCAACGCACCGTCGATGAACACCGACAGCGCTTCCTGCGCGCCGGTTTCGCCGGGTTGCCAGTGCTCCCAGAACTGCTTGTCCCAGTCCAGCGCCGGAGCCAACTGCAGCGCATCCAGTGCCACGCTTTCCGCAGCGTGCGCCGGCAGGATCTGCGGCAGCCGGGGGGCCGCCGGAATGTTCATGCGGGTCAGCGCACTGCGCCAGAACGGAGTGAATACCTTGTAGGGCCCACCCTGCAGCGTGGCGATATCCCACGGCTCGAACATCAGGCTGCCGTTGCAGCTGGTCGCCTCGATGCCCTGCTCGCGCAGTTCGCGCTTGATCCGGGCATCGCGCGGTTGCGTGGCCGGTTCGTACTTCCGGTTCCAATACACCGCCTCGGCGCCGGTTTCTTCGATCAGCGCCTGCAGCTGCGCCTGGCTGTCCCCCTGGCGCAGCACCAGCGCCGACCCGCGCGCACGCAGGTCCGCATCCAGCGCGGCCAGCGAGCGGTGCAGCCATGCGTTCGACGCACCGCCCGGCGCCCACGCACCCTCCTCGTCCGGTGCATGGATGTAAACCGGCACCGGGGTATGCCCGGCCTCCAGCGCGGCTTGCAGTGCCGGGTTGTCCTGAAGACGCAGATCACGGCGGAACCAGACCAGAGCTACCGACACAAGCACTGCCTACGCTGAAAGAGAGCCACATGATAGCCATCTGGAGTGAAGGCATTGCACGCGCCCTTCGCGCCACGGCGATGTCCCCTGCACCGCTCGTGCACGGCATACCCGACAAGGTGGGCACATGCCCCAGCCGGTCCCTGCCAAGGCAGCACCTCGTGGTCGCCGGCCCCTTCTCTCCACTTTCCGGAACCACGCCCATGACGCCGATCCAGCCTGCTGTCGCTTATTCCGCTGACGTGGAACAGCGCGCGCCTGACGAAGACGCCACCATCGCCGAACTGGTGGAGGTATTCACCCGCATGGCCGGCGTGGTTGCCGAGCATGAAGGCCATGCGCACCGTGCGGTGCATGCCAAGGGGCACGCGCTGCTGCGCGGGCGCTTCCGCGTACTGGATGGGCTCTCGCCCGAACTGACCCAGGGCCTGTTCGCCGCACCCGGTGAGTACGACGCCCTGGTGCGGTTGTCCTCGCCGCCGGCCGAGCAGCTGCCCGATACCGTCTCCACGCCGCGCGCGATGGCCGTCAAGATCATGGATGTGCCCGGCGCGCGCGTGGACGGCGGCGACGAGCAGCACAGCCAGGATTTCCTGATGGTCAACGGCCCGGCCTTCAACACGCCGGGCATCAGCGGCTTCCTGCGTTCGGCCAAGCTGCTGGCCGCCACCACCGAGCGCATGCCGCGGACCAAGCAGGTGCTCTCGGCCACGCTGCGCGGCACCGAGGCAGCGCTGGAGGCAGTGGGTGGCCAGAGCGCATCACTGAAGGCGCTCGGTGGCGAACCGCAGCACCATCCGCTCGGCGAAACGTTCTTCACCCAGGTCCCGTTCCGCTACGGGCCGTACATGGCCAAGTTCTCGTGGGTGCCGGTGTCACCGGCACTGGTCGCGCTGACCGGGCAGAAGCTGCCTTCCGAAGCCGATACGCAGCGTGAGGCGGTGGCCGCGTTCTTTGCGCAGCCCGGCGCCGTGGCCGAGTGGGAGCTGCGCGTGCAGCTCTGCCGCGATCTTGGAAAGATGCCGATCGAAGACGCCTCGGTGGTCTGGCCAGAGGAACTCAGCCCGTTCCAGCCGGTAGGTCGGCTGGTGGTCGGTGAGCAGTCATCCTGGAACACCGACGCCGAGGCCAGCGAAGACCGCCTCGCCTTCGCTCCCTGGCACGCGCTGGCGGCCCATCAGCCCCTGGGCAACATCAACCGCGCACGCCGGATCGTGATGGCCGCCTCGCGCGACTTCCGCGCCCGCTTCAACCGTTGTCCCATCCACGAGCCTTCGGCACCCAACGTTTAGTGCCACGCCCTGCGTGGCGGCTTCACACGCGCACGCCAGAGCGCACGAGCCGAAGCTCATCCAACCCCTGCTCGCGCGTGATCGCGTCGCGCAAGTGCAGCTCACGCCGCGCCTTGCGCGTATCCAGCGTCACTTCAACCGCCGAGGCAGCGAACTGCTGCCGGGTCAGCGGACCGCGTACCCGTCCACCACTCACTGCCGCCAGTGCATCGCCCAGCGATGCCAGTGCCCACAGCAGCGCACGCGGGACCGACTTTTCCGGCGCGGCGATCCCCTGCGTTTCCAGCAGCGCGGTGATGAAGGCACGGAACTGGACAGGCTGCTCGTCGGCGATGAAATAGACCTCGCCCGGTCGTGCATGGCGCAGCGCTGCCGAGACAGCCGCGCACAGGGTCGCGATATGGGTGGTGGAGGTCAGGTAGTTGCCGCCCGAAATCCAGGCCAGCTGTCCGCTCCGCGCCGCGTCGCACAGCTGTGGCAGTGCGGTGGTGTCGTCGCGGCCCCACACGAACCGTGGGCGCAGCACGCTGACCGCAAGGTGTTCGCTGTTGGCCGCCAACGCAACCCGCTCCGCCTCGGCCTTGCTGCGCGAGTAGCCACCGATGGAGCGGCGTGGCAGTGGCGTGCGCTCGTCCACGCCTGGCAACGCGCGCCCGCTGGCCAGCACCGACTCGGTACTGAGCAGGAGCACGCGGGCGACGCCCGCCTGTCCGGCGGCGTCGATCACCCGGCGCGTGCCATCGACGTTGACACGATGCTGGCGCCCCCCACCGGCCACATGGTCGGTATCGGCGGCCGCATGGACAACGGCGTGGCAGCCCTGCATGCCCGTGGCCAGGTCACCCGAGAGCAGGTCGGCGCGGAATGCCCGTGCGCCGCGCTGTTCGACTGCGCGCGCCGCTGCTTCGCTGCGCGCCAAGGCCACCACGGCGTGGCCCTGGGCGACCAGTGAGGTGATGAGGTTGCGACCGACATAGCCACTGCCGCCGGTAAGGAAAATCCGCTGGAGAGAAGACATGGGGGGTCCTGCAGCCGCTGCCGGGCCGCATTGATGAGTGGGAGAGAAGACAGGTGGGCGTAACGTCGCCCCAAACCGATGGATCAGTCAGGCGGTACCTGCTCCACCAGCCACGCGATGTCCCGCAGCAGCTGTTCCCGCTGTTGCACGGGCCAGCGGTGGTAGTCGAGCGCTTCGAGAAGTTTCAGTCCTTCCAGCGCCAGGTACGCCAGCATCGCGCCACGAGGCTGCTGCGAGGTGGTTTCGACCGCCTCGATCACCTCGCGCTGGTGTTGCTGGAACGGCCCGCGCAGGCTCGAGTCGCCGGCCATGGCCGCCACCAGGCTCAGGGCGACCGGTCGGAAGGCGTCCGGCAGCGGCTGTGCAGCGGCCGCCAGCCGACCCTTGATGACCGGACTGTCATGCGCGGGCACCGCGTCAACCGCGGCCTGGTTCTGGGCACGGTCCCGCTGCAGCGCGCGCACCAGTACGGCCTGCACCAGTGCGGTCTTGCTGCCATGGTCGTACAGCACGCTGGCCTTGCTGATCCCGGCCTCGGCTGCAACGGCCTCCAAGGTAAGCCCGGGAACGCCATGGCGGGCCACCACCCGTTCGGCGGCGTCCAGCAGTTGATTCGGGTCGATGGAGCGCGGTCGGGCCATGCGTTTACCAATTAATATCCGTCCGGATGGATATTAATGGGTCGCCAACCAGGGGTCAATCCACGGAAAGCGCGGACCCCTGCAGGCTTTCCCGTGCGGTGTGGCCGAAGCAGCGCTGGTACTCGCGGCTGAACTGCGACAGGCTCTCGTACCCGACGGCAAGCGCCGCCGAGGTCACGTTGACGGCCTTGGTTTCAAGCAGCCGCCGTGCTTCGAGCAGACGCAGCTGCTTCTGGAACTGCAGTGGCGAGACCCCGGTGACCGCGCGGAAGCGCCGGTAGAACAGTGACACGGACATGTTGCTGGCCGCCGCCAGCGACTCCACCTGCAGCGGCTGACGGAAATGCCGGCGCAGGTGCACCACCGCTTCGGCAATCCGGTGCAGCGTGCCTTCCGGGCGCGCCATTGCCGCAACCTCCGGGCCGGTTGGCCCGGTCAACAGCCAGTAGCTGAGTTCGCGCAACAAGGTGGGCACCAGCACCGCCGCCGCATCGTCGATACGCACCGCTTCAACGATGCGTGCCACGCAGTCCAGCAGCGGCGCTGGCAGGGTATGTACGCTGAGGCCGGAGGCGTCGGCGAGGGCTGACGGCCCCGGGTCCAGCCCGGCCAGCACCTGCTGCAGCACACCCGTGTCCAGCTCGATCGAGACGCCCATGAACGGCTGTGCCCTGCTGGCCGCCAGCACGCGCCCGGTTGCCGGCATCGCGATCCCGGTCACCAGTCCCTGTCCGGCGCGGTAATCGAGGCTGCGTCTTCCGGCCAGAACCTGCTTTGCCCCCTGCACGACCACACCCAACGCAGGCCGGTACAGCGCATGGGAGGGCATCCGGGCACGGCGGGTGGTCGAAACGATCACGCCTGGCAGCGGCGACAGTACACGGTCGCCCTCTCCGGCCGAACGGCTCAGCAGGCTCTCCACTGCGTCATGCAGACGCGTCAGCATGCCACCCCCGCGCGGAGGGGTGCAGGATCAGGCAAATGCCTGCGCGTAACCGGCAAGAGCGCGGCGCGGCACCCCGCGATCATGCCTGCTCGTTCCCCTCGTCTGGTTATCGCATGCACACTGGCTCTCCACTTCTCCCCGCCCGCGTGGCCTTGGTCACCGGCGGCAACAAGGGCATTGGCCGCAGCATCGCGCTGCAGTTGGCCACGCGCGGTTGGGACGTGATCTTAACGTACCGCAGCGACCCCGCCGCCGCCCGCAGCGTGGCCGCGGACATCGCACGTCAGGGCCGCGACGTGATGACCCTGGCGCTGGACGTCACCGACAGCGGGAGCTTCCCGGCATGCCTGGCCGCGATGACCGGTTGGCTGCAGTCCCGAGGCCAGGGCCAGAAGCTCGACGCGCTCATCAACAATGCCGGCGCGCACGCACCGGCACCGTTCGGTGCAATCACCGCCGATGACATCGACCTTCTGCATGCGCTGCATTTCAAGGGGCCGCTGCTGCTGACCCAGGCGCTGTCACCGTTGCTGGCCGACGGGGCGCGCATTGTGAACCTGTCCAGCAGCCTCACCCGCCACACCGCCGCCGGCAGCCTCGTCTACGCCGCCATGAAGGGCGCGCTGGAGGTGATGACCCGCTATCTGGCGCTGGAACTGGGTCCGCGCGGCATCACCGTCAACGCGGTGGCACCCGGCCCCACGCAGACGGATTTCTTCGGCGGCGCGGTGCGCGACAACCCCGACGTGCAGCGTTATGTCAGCGACCACACCGCACTCGGGCGCCCGGGCAACGCCGAGGATATCGGCGCGATGGTGGCCGCGCTGGTCGGGCCCGACAACCACTGGGTGACCGCGCAGCGGATCGAGGTGGGCGGCGGGATCCTGCTGTAGGCCCGGGCGGTGCTGAGGCTCAATCGCCCTTGGCGCGGCGTTGCTGCGCGTCGAAGCGCTGCATTGATTCGCGGATGAGCGCCTTGGCTTCGGCCGCGTTCCCCCAGCCGCTGAGTTCCACCGGATTGCGCCCCTCCGGCAGGTCCTTGTAGACGCGGAAGAACGCTTCGATGCGCTGGCGTTCGATCAGCGGCAGGTCCTGCAGGTCGCGGATGTTGGCGTAGGTCGGGTCGATCTTGTCGGTCGGCACGCCGATCACCTTCTCGTCGTGCTCGCCTTTGTCGACCATCTTCAGGTAGCCGATCGGGCGGAAGCGCACGATCACGCCCGGATGCAGCGGCTCGCGGGTCAACACCAGTGCATCCAGCGGGTCGTTGTCGCCGGCCAGGGTGCGCGGCATGGAGCCGTAGTTGGCCGGGTACGCAACCGGCATCGACTGGAAGCGGTCGACGTGGACCAGGCCGTCTTCCTTGATCTCGTACTTGGTGAAGCTGCCGGCCGGGATTTCCACGGCCAGGTTGGCTTCCTCCGGCGCTTCCTTCGGCTGGGCGGCCAGGAAGGGGTGCAGCACCGCGTTGCTGGCGAGGCTGGCGCCGGTGAGCAGCAGCAGTGCGGCGGCCAGGGCGATCAGGGCAAGCTTGGGTTGCGGGTTCATGGCAGTCCTTATTCCCAGCAGCGGTCGGCGCGACCCTTCAGGGTCTGGGTGCGCGTGCAGTCGCGGGGGGCGATGCGGCCCTCGGTGAGTTCGGTCTTGCGCTTGCTGCCGTCGGCCTCGCGGTTGAGTTCGAAGCCGTCGTACAGGCGGCCGGTGACCGTGCGTGCTTCATAGCGCAGGTGCCGTGGATCGATCGTGAGCACCTGGTACAGCTGGGTGTCCTCACCGACCGGCGCCATGGTGGCGCGCGCTTCATCGGAGAGGCGGTACTGCTTGGGACCGGCCACGGTCACGATGTACTGCGGCGTGGCGGCCTGCCCTTCCCCACGGCGGCCGTAAGTGTGGTCGTGTCCCTGCAGCACCAGGTCGACCTGGTGGCGGCGCACCACCGGCAGCAGCACATCGCGCAGCTCGGCGTTCTCGCGTCCTTCGCGCGGCGAATAGAACGGCTGGTGCAGCAGCACGATGCTCCACGGGTGTGGGTTGTCGGCCAGGACCTTGTCCAGCCAGGCTGCCTGCGCCTGCGCGGTGCCCAGGTCGAGCGCGGAGGTGCCATCCAGGACCGCGATGCGCACGCCCTGGTAGTCGAACCAGTAGGTGCTGGTATCGGCGGCATCGACGCCATTGCGCGGCAATGCGAACGTTACCGGCCAGTGCCGGCCCATTACGCGGCGTTCCTGCGGGGTGTCCTCGAACTCCTCGAAGTACTCGTGGTTGCCGATCGCCGGGGCCACCGCGGTTTCCTGCGGCAGCCAGCCGGCAGCGGCAAACCACTCGCCCCACTCGCTGTCATCCACGCCGTCACCGCCACTCACCAGGTCACCGGCGAACAACGTCAGGCGCGCCTCCGGTGCCGCCTTGAGGCCGGCCCGCAGTACGCGCGACACATGGCTGAGGTTCTTGTTCTGGGTGTCGCCGAAGTACAGCAGGGTCAGTGGCTGGTCGGCGCGCCCGGCGGTACGCAGCTGGTTCCAGGCGCTCCAGGTGCCGTTGCCCTGCACCCGCCACAGGTACAGCGTATCCGGCGCCAGGCCAGCGACGTCGGCACGGTGATGGTGCGAAGGGCCCAGTTCGGTGTCCAGCGCCGTGGTCACGGCGGTAACGCGCCGGGGCGTGCCGACATCGGGCGAGTCGCCGGCAACCACCCATTCCAGCAGCGGCGTGCTGACGCTGGTATCGGTACGCCACGCCACGGCGAAGCCGCGCGATGCGTCCTGCGCCGGCGATGCCACGATGCGGTCCGGGAAGCCGGTCGCCGCGTAATGCCGGTTGCCGGCCGGCACCTGGGTGTTCGGTTCGGCCTTGCCCTCCGGCCTGGCCCAGCTGGACGCGCTGCCCAGCAGCAGCACGACCGCGAGCGCGCGGGCGCATGCATGGATACCGCTCACTTTGCACACTCCAGCGGCAGCGACAGCTGTTTGGCCACGCTGGCCCAGTCGAACGCGACCACGCCCTGGTCGTCATGCACGGCATACAGCGCGCCGTGCGGGAAGCGCGGCGAGGCGGCCTGGTCCAGCCAGATGCCGTCGGTATTGGCCACCGTGTTGCCCTGGAACGCGCCGACATGCTTCAGCGTGTGGCGGTCGAACAGGTGGAACACGCTGCGATCCTTGCCCTGTTCGGTGGTGATCCACCAGCCGTCCTTGCCGCAGGTGCGCAGCATCACGCCTTCGGCCTGGGCCTTGAACGCATCGCGGCCGAAGGTGGTGCCACTGAATTTCCCTTGCAGCGAGTACACCTTGATTTCGCTGGCATAGGTTTCGTCTTCTTCGGCGATCAGCAGGCGATCGTTGGCCGGATCTCCCCAGATCGATTCGACCACGCGCAGGGCGCCCTTCTCGCTGGTGTCGCCGATGCTGCCGACCAGGCTGGCCTGCGCCTTGCCGTTCGCCACCTGCAGTGCGTAACGACGCACGCGCTTGTCCAGTTCGGCCAGCGGCGGCAGCACGTCATTGCCCTGCGCATCTTCGCCGGCATCGTAGGAATCGGTCACGTACACGTCGTAGCCGCTGGCCTGCTTGTTGACCCACAGTCCATACGGCTTGCGCAGGTCATCGGCCGCGAACGTCCCCAGCGGGGTGAACGACGGCAGCTGCAGCAGCTGCACGCGGTGGTTGTCGCGCTCCACGATCAGCACCAGGTCGTCGACCACGGCGATGCCGTTGGGGCGGTCGAACTGCCCCGGTCCAGCGCCGGTGCTGCCGACATCCCGCAGGTGGGCACCGGTCTGCCCGTCGTACACCACCAGCTTGTCGGTGGCCTTGGCGGTGGCGATCAGCCACACCTGCCCTTCCGGCGAGGTCCAGCTGGCCGGCGAATCGATGTTGTCGGCAGGCGTCATCGGGGTGAGGAACGCTTCGGCCACGGTGGCCACCGAGCGCCCGGTGGTCGCCGCCGCCGGGTCTGCTGCGGGTGCGTTCGATGCCGCCGGTACCGGCGTGACGGCCGGTCTGCAGCCGGCCAGCAGCGCCAGCGCGAGCAGGCCCAGTGCGGGACCTGCGCGCATCACAGGGCCACCTTCAGGCCGAGCGCGTAGGTGCGGCCGTATTCTTCGTTCTGCAGGGTGCGCGAACGCACGCCCTGGTAGAGCTCCAGCGGCTTGTCGAGCAGGTTCTGCGCTTCCAGGTACACGCTTACGTTCTCGGTGATCTTGTAGTCCAGGCTGAAATCGAGCTGGGTATTGGGTGCCACGAAGATGTCGTAAGCGCGGCTGTCGCCCAGCATATCCAGGTACTCGCTGCGGTAGACGGCGGCAAGGCGGGTGCTGAAGCCGGCCTTCTCGTAACCCAGGTGTGCGCTGTACACGTGCTTGGAGGCACGCGGCAGGGTGAAGTCCTCGTCGGCACGGCCATCCAGGCCCGGGTCGAAATCGGTGTCCAACCAGGTGCCGCTGGCACCGACCAGCAGGCCATCCCAGCCGGCGGGCAGGAAGCTGAGCTGCTGCTGCCAGTTGAACTCGGCGCCGTAGACCTTGGCCTTGTCGCCGTTGATCACGCGGGTGACGTCGAAGCCGGGGTATTCGGGATCGCTGTCGCTGACGGTGTTGACGATGTAGCCGTCGATGGATTTATGGAACAGGCCCAGCGAGAGGATGCCGGTGCTGCCGATGTAGCGCTCGAACGACAGGTCCACGTTGCTGGATTCGTACGGATCCAGTTCCGGGTTGCCCAGCCGCACTTCCTCGTCGCCGCGGTTGTAGCCGATGCGCGGGGCGATGTCGCCGAACGACGGGCGCGACACGGTCTTGTTGGCGGCTGCGCGCAGCACCCAGTCGCTGCCGGCGTCGTAACGCAGGTGCAGGCCGGGCAGCACGTTGGTGTAGCTGCGGTCGGCGGTGAGCGGGGTCACGGTGTAGCTGCGGCCGTTGGCGGCCACGTCCACCTGGTTGCCGGTGGCCTGGAACTGGGTGTTTTCCACCCGCACGCCGCCGATGATGCGCAGGTTGCCGACGTCCCAGGTGCCCATGGCATAGCTGGCGAAGATGTCTTCGCTGGCGGTGTAATCCTCTTCCAGCGAGGTCATCGCGTTGGCGCCGACATCCTGCGGGCGGGCACTGTACTGGCTGCCGAACCGGGCCCAGTAGCGACGCATCGCATCCGAGCTCATGCCCTGGCCGAGGCTGCCGCCACGATGGTCGGGCGTGGTGGTGGTCCAGTCGGACAACGCCACGTCCGGACCCACGCGCAGCTCGCGCTCGTCGGTGTCCACGTCGCGGTCGCGCCAGCGGCCCAGCAGGCCGAACTTGTAACTGCTGTTGTCGCCGTCGAAGCGGATGTTGACCTGGGCGCTGTGCTCCTTGTCGTCCACGCGCTTGGGCGAGACCACGAAACGGTCGAAGTCGTAGTTGCCGTTGTCCATCCAGCTCGCATCGCTGAGCGTGTAGCGCGGGATGCCGCTGTTCTGGTCCACGGTGGCGGCCAAGTCATCGCCGTTGTACTCGAAGCGCGCTTCCATCTCGTCGTTGACGCGTTCTTCAGTACGGGTGTAACCGACCTTGTAATCCAGCACGGCGTTGGTCAGGCGGTTCTCGCCGCCCAGGCTGGCGGCGAAGGTGTTTTCCTTCTTGGTGCGGTAGCGCATGCGCTTCTGGATCGCATCGGCCGGCAGGTCGTCGACCCGGAACTGGTTGTTGCCCAGCGCGGTGACCTCGCCGTCCCCGAAGTTGAAAATGGTGCGCTGGCGGGTTTCGGCGTCGTCGAACTGGCTGTACAGGGTGCGCAGGTAGTACTGGCTGTCTTCGCTGGGGCGCCAGTCGAAATTGAGGTTGGCGCCGATGCGCTTGCGCTCGATCTCGTACTTGCGGTGCTGCAGGCTGTTGGCGAACAGCTCGTCTTCGCTGCCGCCGTCGAATTCGCCGTACTCGACTTCGCTGTTGTCGGACTCGAACCTGCGGTTCTGGTAGTTCACGCCCAGCGCCACGCCGAAGGTATCGGCGAATACTTCGCTGTAGTTGAACGCGGCCTTGGGGCTGGTGTGCCCGGACAGCTCCTGGTGGCTGGCTTCGATCTTGCCGCGCAGGCTGCGCCCGTCGCGGTCGAACGCCGAGGCGGACTCGACCAGGATCGCGCCGCCGATGGCGTCGCCCGGCATGTCCGGCGTGGGCGACTTGACCACGCGCAGGCGTTCGGTCGAGTCGGAGGGGATCACGTCCAGCGGTGCGGCGCGGCTGGAATCTTCGGGCGTGCCCACGGCGATGCCGTCGATGCTGACGCTGTTGAGGTTGGCATCCAGGCCGCGCACCACCACGAAACGGCCCTCGCCCTGGTCACGGGTGACGCTGACGCCGGGCAGGCGCTGCAGCGATTCGGCCACGTTCTTGTCCGGGTAGACGCCCATGGCATCGGACGATACCGCGTCCTGGATGGCGTCGCTGCTGCGCTTGAGGTCGACCGCGCGGGTCTGCGATTCCAGCTGCGGGCGGACTTCCACGCGGTCCAGTTGGGTGGCTGCGGCGGCGCCGGCGAGCTCCCCGCTCGCGGCGGCCACGGCAGGCGCGGTGGACAGGACCAGCAACGACAGGCTGATGGCCAGCCCCAACGGCGATTTGTTCTGCACGGCTTCCCCAACGGTGTAAAGGTTGGGTCAGCACGGTATGTCCGGGAGGTTGCATGAACGTGACACCGGTGGCGATTGTGACGCTCGGGGGCGGGCTATGGCCGGCCATGGCACCGGTGCGGCAAAATGGCGTTCTCCCCGTTTTGTTGGCATTCCCATGAAAATCGTCGAAGTTCGCCACCCGCTGGTGCAGCACAAGATCGGCCTGATGCGCGATGCGTCCCTGAGCACCAAGGACTTCCGCGAGCTGGCCAACGAGCTGGGCGGCCTGCTGGCCTACGAGGCCACCGCCGACCTGGACACCGAAGCGCACACCCTTTCCGGCTGGGCCGGCCCGGTGACCGTGCAGCGCATTGCGGGCGCGAAAATCACCGTGGTGCCGATCCTGCGCGCCGGGCTGGGCATGCTCAGCGGCGTGCTGTCGCTGATTCCGGCGGCGCGGGTCAGCGTGGTCGGCCTGCAGCGTGATGAGGAAACCCTGCAGCCGGTGCCCTACTTCGAGCGCCTCACCGGCCGCCTGGAAGAGCGCGATGCGCTGATCCTGGACCCGATGCTGGCCACTGGCGGCACCCTGATCGCCACCATCGACATGCTCAAGCGCGCCGGGGCGCGGCGGATCAAGGGTATTTTCCTGGTGGCCGCGCCGGAAGGCATCGCGGCCGTGCAGGCGGCGCACCCCGATGTGGAGATCTTCACTGCCGCGATCGATGCGCGGCTCAACGAGAAGGGCTACATCCTGCCGGGCCTGGGCGATGCCGGTGACCGCATCTTCGGGACCCGCGTGGCCGGTTGATCCGCTCGCTTTCAGGCCAGCGCGCGGGCCTTCAATTCACCCTGTTCGTGGGCGGTACCGAACCGCCCCTTCTCATCGCGGGTGACCTGGGCCAGCGCGCATTCGGGGTCGTGGGTAAAGAACAGGTGCACGTTGCGTGCCAGCTTGTCTTCCAGGAAGCTGCGTTTCTCGTCGATCAGCAGTTCGGCGTTGCGGTCGTAGCCCATGGTGATCGGCACGTGCACCCATGAACGCCCGGGAATCAGGTCGGCACAGAACACCACGCCACCGCGCGGCTCGCCCTGGACCTGTTCGGGGCCGACGATCTCGGCGAGCATCAGGCCGGGGGTGTGCCCATCGCTGAAGCTGAAACGCACGCTTGTGCCCAGCGTGCGCGAATACGGTCCCTGCACGATCTCCAGCCGCCCGCTGTCGCGCAGCAGCTGCGGCAGTTCGGGAATGAAGCTGGCGCGGTCGCGCGGGTGTGGGTCCAGCGCGCGTTCCCAGTGTTCGGCACCGACCAGGAAGGTCGCGTTGGGGAACAGCAGCTCCGGCGCGCGGCCTTCGCTCCACGGCGCCAGCAGGCCACCGGCGTGGTCGAAATGCAGGTGGCTGAGGACCACCACGTCGATGTCCTCATGCTCGAAGCCGGCTTCGCGCAACGATTCGATCAGCACGTGGCTGGGTTCCTGCACGCCGTAACGATCGCGCAGCTTCGGCTCGAAGAACGCGCCGATACCGGTTTCGAACAGCACGGTCCTGCCGGCCAGCGGGCTGGCCAGCAGTGCACGGCAGGCCAGTTCGATCCGGTTGAGATCGTCCGGTGCCGCCCATTTTTCCCAGACCGCACGCGGCGCATTGCCGAACATCGCGCCGCCATCGAGCTTCTGTGAGTTACCGCGGATGGACCATAGTTTCATCGGTAAATTATCCGGCGGGCTGCGTTAATAATTCGCTATCCGCCGGCATGAAAAACCCCGCCGTGGCGGGGTTTCTGGTTTACCGTGCCGCCGCAGGAGCGACCGCTCCCGAACCGACCGGGTTGCGCGGGTCGCTGCCCACGCTGAGCTGGTTGCTGCGGCGGTTCCACTCCACCGTCTGCAGGTTGCCCCACACATGGCTGGAACCGCGCCCGCCTTCGGCGCTGTCGCCGGGCAGGTCGATCTTGTGGCCCATCGCCTGCAGCTGCTGGATGGTGCCCGCATCGAACGCACCGCTTTCAGCCTCGATCACGTCCGGCAGCCACTGGTGGTGGAAGCGCGGCAGTGCCGCAACCTGCTTGGCGTCGAGGCCATCGTCGTAGCCCAGCACGCCCAGCAGCACCATGGTGATGATGCGGCTGCCGCCCGGGGTGCCGAGCACCACGACCTTGTCGGCCGATTCCATGAAGGTCGGGGTCATCGAGCTGAGCATGCGCTTGCCTGGCTTGGGCGCGTTGGCCGCATACCCCATCACGCCGAACGCGTTGGGCGTGCCCGGCTTGAGCGCGAAGTCGTCCATCTCGTTGTTGAGCAGCACGCCGGTGCCCGACGGAATCAGGCCCGAGCCGTACAGCAGGTTCACGGTCTGGGTGGCGCCCACGCGGTTGCCCTGCTGGTCGATGATCGAGAAGTGGGTGGTCTCGTCGTCTTCCAGCGGGGTCGGATTGCCCGACAGCAGGTCGCTGGGGGTGGCCTTTTCCGGGTGGATGGTGGCGCGCAGGCCCTGGGCGTAGTCGCGGCTGGTCAGCACTTTCTGCGGAATCTGCACGAAGTCCGGATCGCCCAGGAAGAAGGTGCGGTCACGGAACGCGCGGCGCATCGATTCCACCACCAGGTGGGTACGGTGGGCCGGATCCATCGCCTTCAGGTCCCACCCTTCCAGGATCTGCAGCATCGAGGCCAGTGCGATGCCACCGGACGACGGCGGCGAGGCGGTGGTGATCTTCCAGTCGCGGTAATTGAACACGATCGGTTCGCGCTGCTTGACCCGGTAGCCGGCCAGCTCGTCGGCCGTCCACTTGCCACCGGCCTGCTTCACCCCGGCCAGCAGGAGCTTGCCGGTCTGGCCCTTGTAGAAGCCATCGAACCCGCCCGCGGCCAGGCGCTCCAGCGTCTGCGCCAGCTCCGGCTGCTTGAACACATCACCTTCGGCGATCGGCTTGCCATTGCGCAGGTACACCTCGCGCGTGCCGGGGTAGCGCTCCATCACTTCACGGCGCGAGGCATAGCCCTTGGCCATGCGCGCATACACCGGGAAACCCTCCCGGGCGATGCGGATCGCCGGGGCCAGCGATGCCTGCAGCGGCAGCTTGCCGTGCTTGGCCGACAGCTCCACCAGCGCCGCCGGCAGGCCGGGAATGCCGGCCGACCACGGGCCGTTCACCGACCGGTCGCGGTTCAGCTCGCCCTTGCTGTCCAGGAATGCTTCGGGGGTCGCGGCGGCCGGTGCGGTCTCGCGCGCGTCCAGCATCACGTCCTTGCCGGTTTTCGCATCGTGCAGCAGGAAGAAGCCACCGCCACCCAGGCCGGAGCTGATCGGTTCGACCACTGCCAGGGTGGACGACACCGCTACTGCGGCGTCAAACGCGTTGCCGCCCTTGGCCAGGATCTCCATGCCCGCTTCGGTGGCCAGGTGATGGCCACTGGCGATGGCGGCGCCTTCAGGATGCGCGGCCAGCGTGGCCTGCGGCGCAGGCTCGGCGGCCCACAGGGCCGGGGTCCACAGCAGGAGCAGCAGCAACCAGCGACGGGAGGGGGTGTTCATTCGGGCGCAGACTCCACATAGAGTTCGGGATGATCGCGCTGGAGCCCATGCAGCTTGGCCAGCAGCGCTTCCTGGGTTTCGGGAATGTCCGGATCGAGATCGATGCATTCCACCGGGCAGACGACCACGCATTGCGGTTCGTCGAAATGCCCCACGCATTCGGTGCAGCGTGCAGGGTCGATCACGTAGATGGTTTCACCCATCGAGATGGCCTGGTTGGGACAGGCGGGCTCGCATACGTCACAGTTGACGCAGAGCTCATTGATTTTCAGCGACATGGCGTTACTCCACGCCAGTGCCGGCAGAGGAAAACCGGCCTGCGCAGCTGCGCGGGCCGGTCAACGGCGGCGTCCACGAAGGACGCCGCCCGGGCCGCGCACACGTGCGCGGCCGCCATGGCACGGCTTACTTGGCTTCGACGAAGATGTACTCGGCGCCGGTCGGCTGGACGATCGACTGGACGCGGGCGTTGTCGGCCGCCTGGCCGATGAACACCACGCGCACACCCTTCATCGAGTCGGCGGACACGTCCTTGAACACGGCCTGGATCATGTCGGCCATCTTGCCCGAGGCGGACGAACCGAAGGCCAGCATGTTGCCCGGCTGCACGCCACGGGCGACAGCAGCGGTGGCGCTCTCGACCTGGCGGTCGTACTTGGCCTGGAACTCCGGATCCGATTCCGGCGAGAGGTAGTACAGGAACGGGCTGTTGGTGATGTTGCCCATGTTCTGCACGGCGACGGACTGCAGGTACTTCTTCCAGCCCGCATCGTCATCCTTGGCCGGGGCGACGAGCGCCTGCTGGGCATCGGCGACCGGTGCGGCTTCTTCCTTCTTGCAGGCGGTGAACGCCAGCGCGAACGACGCGATCAACATGGCACGCATGGTGTTGTTCATGGAGTCTCCCTCTTGGTGATGCTTGGTATGTGTGGGTCTTGGGGTTTACGTGGGGCCAGACTTCGCTTCGCGGACCTTGCGCAGCGCCTCGAGCACCGAGGCCGGCACGAAGCCGGACACGTCGCCGCCAAGACGGGCGATCTCGCGGACCAGCGAGGACGAAATGAAGCTGTGCTGCTCGGCCGGGGTCAGGAACAACGTCTCGACCTCCGGAATCAGGTGGCGGTTCATGCTGGCCATCTGGAATTCGTATTCAAAATCGGAGACCGCGCGCAGGCCGCGCAGCAGCACCCCGCCCTGCTCGGAGCGCACGAAATGTGCCAGCAGGGTGTCGAAACCGCGCACTTCCACGTTGCGGTGGTGGGCCAGCGCATCGCGCGCCAGCGACACCCGCAGCTCCAGCGGCAGCGAAGGACCCTTGGACGGGCTCTGCGCCACGCCGACCACCAGCTTCTCGAACAACGGCGCGGCCCGGTTCACCAGGTCGATGTGACCGTTGGTGATCGGATCGAAGGTGCCCGGGTATACGGCGATGCGGCGGTTGGCTGCGGTCATGCGGAAGCTACGCGTTCTGATCTGGTGAAAGTGTAGCAGTGGCGCGCCTGTACAGGGCAAAGCGGACCTCGCGGGTGCCGCCCTCCCGGTGCAGCAGCCAGCCCGGCGGCAGGCGCAGGGTCTGCCCGGCCGGCGACTCCAGGTACAGCCAGGCATCGGTCGCCAGGTGCGGCCCCAGCCCCGCCAGCACCGCCTCCCACAGCCCGTCGGCGAATGGCGGGTCGATGAAGGCGATGTCGGCCAGCCCCGACGGCCGCTGGCCCAGCCAGTGCAGCGCATCGCCCTGCACCACCTCGACCTGCCCCTGGGCGCCCAGTCTGGCCACCGATTCGCGCAGCTGGCGGGCCAGCGCGGCATCGCGCTCCACCAGCGTGGCCTGGACCGCCCCGCGCGACACCGCTTCCAGTCCCAGCGCGCCGCTGCCGGCGAACAGGTCCAGCACCCGGGCCCCGCCCAGGCGCGGCATCAGCCAGTTGAACAGGGTCTCGCGGACCCGGTCGCTGCTGGGCCGCAGGCCCGGCGCGAGCGGCACCGGTAGCTTGGTATTGCGCCATTTGCCGCCAATGATGCGGACCTGGCCTACGGGGTGGGATGCGGGGGCACGTGAATTCATCCGCCAAGAATACCGTGACCCCATTGAAACGCTGCCATCTTGAAATCGGGACAATCCGTCCTTACCCCTTGTGCAGCCGCCGCGCCGGGCGCGGCACCGTCCAAGGAGCACTCCCCGATGACCGAGCAGACCCACAAAGAAACCCTGGGCTTCCAGACCGAAGTGAAGCAGCTGCTGCAGCTGATGATCCACTCGCTGTACTCCAACAAGGAAATCTTCCTTCGCGAGCTCATCTCCAACGCCGCCGATGCCTCGGACAAGCTGCGCTTCGAAGCGCTGACCCAGCCGGGCCTGCTCGAAAGCGATGGTGAACTGCGCATCCAGGTCAGCGTCGACCCGCAGGCGCATACCCTGACCATCGACGACAACGGCATCGGCATGAGCCGCGACGAGGCCATCGCCCACCTGGGCACCATCGCCAAGTCCGGCACCGGCGACTTCCTGCGCCAGCTGTCCGGCGACCAGAAGAAGGATTCGCAGCTGATCGGCCAGTTCGGCGTCGGCTTCTACAGCGCGTTCATCGTGGCCGACCAGGTCGACGTGTACTCGCGCCGCGCCGGCCTGCCGGCCAGCGAAGGCGTGCACTGGTCCTCGCGTGGCGAGGGCGAGTTCGACGTGGAAACCATCGATAAGCCCGAACGCGGCACCCGCATCGTGCTGCACCTCAAGGATGACCAGCAGGACTTCGCCGATGCCTGGCGCCTGCGCGGCATCATCAAGAAGTACTCCGACCACATCGGCCTGCCGATCCAGATGGCCAGGGAACACCACGGCGACGACGCCCCGGCCGAAGTCGAGTGGGAGACCGTCAACCGCGCCAGTGCGCTGTGGACCCGCCCGCGCACCGAGATCAGCGACGCCGAGTATCAGGAGTTCTACAAGCACGCCGCGCACGACCACCAGGACCCGCTGGCATGGAGCCACAACAAGGTCGAAGGCAAGCTCGAGTACACCTCGCTGCTGTACGTGCCCGGCCACGCGCCGTTCGACCTGTACCACCGCGACGCGCCCAAGGGCCTGAAGCTGTACGTGCAGCGCGTGTTCGTGATGGACCAGGCCGAGCAGTTCCTGCCGCTGTACCTGCGCTTCATCAAGGGCGTGGTCGATTCCAACGACCTGTCGCTGAACGTGTCGCGCGAAATCCTGCAGTCCGGCCCGGTCATCGATTCGATGAAGTCGGCGCTGACCAAGCGCTCGCTGGACATGCTGGAAAAGCTGGCCGCCGACAAGCCCGAGGTGTATGCCGGGTTCTGGAAGCAGTTCGGCCAGGTGCTGAAGGAAGGCCCCGCCGAAGACTTCAACAACCGCGAGAAGATCGCCGGCCTGCTGCGCTTCGCCTCCACCCATGACGCCAGCGGCGAGCAGAACGTGTCGCTGGCCGATTACATCGGCCGCATGATCGAAGGCCAGGACAAGATCTACTTCCTGACCGGCGACAGCCACACCCAGGTGAAGGACAGCCCGCACCTGGAAGTGTTCCGCAAGAAGGGCATCGAAGTGCTGCTGCTCACCGACCGCATCGACGAGTGGCTGATGGGCTACCTGACCGAGTTCGACGGCAAGTCGTTCGTGGATGTGGCGCGTGGCGACCTCGACCTGGGCGCGCTGGAAACGGCCGAAGACAAGCAGGCGCAGGAAGCGGCCGCCAAGGACAAGCAGGGCCTGGTCGAGCGGATCAAGGGCGCGCTGGGCGATGACGTGGCCGATGTACGCGTGTCGCGCCGCCTGACCGATTCGCCGGCCATCCTCGCCATCGGCGAACAGGACCTGGGCCTGCAGATGCGCCAGATCCTGGAGGCCAGCGGCCAGAAGGTGCCTGACAGCAAGCCGGTGTTCGAGTTCAACCCGGCCCACCCGCTGATCGGCAAGCTGGACCAGGAAGCCGATGCCGCCCGCTTCGGCGACCTGAGCCGGGTGCTGTTCGACCAGGCCGCGCTGGCTGCGGGCGATACGCTGAAGGATCCGGCGGCTTATGTGCGCCGGTTGAACAAGCTGTTGCTGGAATTGTCGGTTTAACGCGGTACGTGGTGGCCGGCACCGCTTGGGCCGGCCAACGGCCGGCGCTACGAATTGCTGCGTGGCCTTTGGGATCGCGTTTAACCAACCCTGGGCTTCGGACGCGTCTGCCTGGGCCGGCCAACGGCCGGCGCTACGAATTGCTACGTGGCCTTTGGGATCGCGTTTAACCAACCCTGGGCTTCGGTGCGTCTCGGTAGCGCCGGCCGTTGGCCGGCCCAGGCGGTCCGTCACCGTGCGATCCGTCCGCCGCTCCACGCGGGCCTTACGGGCCCGGGTGGTAGCATATCCCCCTGATTTCAGCGCCGAATCCCATGCTCAGTTTCTTCCGTCGCAAAAAGCCCCAGGACGCTCCGCAGGACGCGCCCAAGACCCAGCACTACAGCGCTGAGGAACTGGCCGCCGCGTTCCCGTCCGCCGCCACTGAGGCCGAGCCGGTCGTAGCGGCCGCAGAGCCCGCCGTCGAGCCCACGCCCATCGCAGCACCGGCAGCACCGGTGGCGACGCCCGGCGTCGACGCAGCCGCTCCGGTGAGCGCGCCAGCGGCCCAGGCCGATGCACCCCGCATCGAAGCGGTGCAGGCGGCCCCCACCCCGCTCTATCCGCCCGCCCCTGTCGTAGTGGCCACCGATATCGTGCAGGAAGCGGTGCAGCCGCTGGCCGCCCCGACCGCCTTCGATGAAGCCGCACCCGCCGCGCCCGGCAAGACCGGCTGGCGCGACCGCCTGCGCAACAGCGTCATCGCACGCAGCTTCGGCGGCCTGTTCTCGCGCAACCCCAAGCTCGACGACGACCTGCTCGATGAGCTGGAAACCGCCCTGATCACCGCTGATGTCGGCGTGGGTGCCACCACCGCACTGGTGGAAGGCCTGCGCAAGCGCATGAAGGCGCGCGAATTCACCGACGCCAACGCGTTGTTGAAGGCGCTGCGCGCCGACCTGATCGCGATCCTGCAGCCGGTCTCCCGCCCGTTGGTGATCGACCGCAGCGCAAAGCCGTTCGTGATCCTCACCGTCGGCGTCAACGGCGTCGGCAAGACCACCACCATCGGCAAGCTGGCCAAGCGCTTCAAGGACGATGGCCACAGCCTGATGCTGGCCGCCGGCGATACCTTCCGCGCCGCCGCCGTGGCGCAGCTGCAGGCCTGGGGCGAGCGCAACGGCGTGGCCGTGGTCGCCCAGGGCCAGAACGCCGATGCCGCCTCGGTGGCATTCGATGCGCTGCAGGCCGGCAAGGCACGCGGCACCGAGGTGCTGATCGCCGATACCGCCGGCCGCCTGCATACCCAGGGCGGGCTGATGAACGAGCTGGGCAAGATCCGCCGCGTGCTGGGCAAGATCGATGAAAGCGCGCCGCACGAGGTGCTGATGGTCATTGATGGCACCACCGGCCAGAACGCGCTCTCGCAGCTGCGCCAGTTCCATGCCGCGGTCAATGTGACCGGCCTGGTGGTGACCAAGCTCGATGGCACCGCCAAGGGCGGCGTGGTGTTCGCGCTGGCGCGCGAATTCGGCATTCCGATCCGCTTCGCCGGCATAGGCGAGCGCCCCGAAGACCTGCGCGTGTTTGATCCGGAAGCGTTCGTGGATGCGTTGCTGCCGGAAGCGCTGGGCGGTTGATGTCGCCCGCCAGCGCCGACGCGTTCGTCGACCGGCTGCTGCCGTGGTTCGACGGCCATGGCCGGCATGACCTGCCCTGGCAGCATCCGCGCACGCCGTACCGGGTGTGGTTGTCGGAAATCATGCTCCAGCAGACCCAAGTCGCCACGGTCATCCCGTACTTCCTGAAGTTTCTTGCCGTGTTCCCCACCCTGCCCGACCTCGCCGCCGCCAGCAACGACGCGGTGATGGCGCAGTGGGCCGGCTTGGGCTACTACGCCCGCGCGCGCAACCTGCATGCCGCCGCGCAGCGCTGTGTCGAACTGCACGGCGGCGAGCTGCCGCGCGACGTCGATGCACTGCATGCACTGCCGGGCATCGGCCGCAGCACCGCCGGCGCGATCCTCAGCCAGGCCTGGAACGACCGCTTCGCGATCCTCGATGGCAACGTCAAGCGCGTGCTCACCCGCTACCACGGCATCGAAGGATTCCCCGGCCTGCCGGCGGTGGAAAAGGTGTTGTGGGCGCTGGCAGAGCTGCACGTGGAGCATGTTCCTGGCGGCCGTTTGGCAGATTACACGCAGGCGCAGATGGACCTGGGCGCCACGGTCTGCACCCGCAGCCGGCCGGCCTGCGTGATCTGCCCGCTGCAGGACGACTGCGTGGCGCGCCGCGAAGGCCGCAGCGACCAGCTGCCCACCCCGAAGCCCAGCAAGGTCCTGCCCGAACGCGAGGCGGTGGCGCTGCTGCTGCGCGATGCACAGGGGCGGGTGCTGCTGCAGAAGCGCCCGGACACCGGCATCTGGGCGCAGCTGTGGACGCTGCCGCAAGCCGACAGCGGTACCGCGCTGCAGGATTGGTTCGATGCGCATGTGCTGGGCTCGCTGGAAGATGCCGAAGAGCTGCCGGTGCTGCAGCACACCTTCAGCCACTATCGCCTGCACCTGCAGATCCTGTCGCGGCAGGTGGATGGCCTGCGCAATGACATTGCCGGCCTGCGCTGGGTCCCGGCGCAGGAGCTGCCCAGCCTGGGTCTGCCCGCGCCGATCCGCAAACTGCTGGAAAACGGAAGTAGCCGTAAACTACGCGCTGCAACGACTTTGAAGAGGATCGACTAGCCCATGGCCCGCACCGTTTTCTGCCAGTACGAACAACGCGACACCGAAGGGCTGGATTTCGTGCCCTATCCCGGCGAGCTGGGCCAGCGCATCTTCAATGGCATCGGCAAGACCGCCTGGGCCGCGTGGCTGGCGCACCAGACGATGCTGATCAACGAGAACCGGTTGTCGCCGCGCGATCCGAAGCATCGCGCGTTCCTGGAAGAAGAGCTGGTGAAGTACCTCTTCAGCGGTGGCGCCGAGAAGCCGGCCGGGTTCGTCCCCGAGGCCTGACAGCAGCGACCGACCTATTCCGCCGGCGGCGTTTGCCCCGCTTCGCGCTCCTGCACCTGCGCCTGGCGCATTTCCTGCTCCGAGGAGCGCAGCGCCTTGACGTCCAGCGGACGGATCGCGCCGATGAAGCACGGGACGCTCGGGCCGTGGTTGGGATCACGGACCAGCACCCGGTCGAAGCGCGATGACACCTGGCCGGTCTGGCTGGTCAGCCCGATCGCGGTAGCGTAACTGAGCCCGTAACACGGGCCGCGCAGTTCAATGAGATAGGCCTCGCTGGGGCGGGTCCACACCGCCAGCGCGCTGTCGCCCAGTTCGGTCCAACCATTGAGCGAGCCGAAGTAGCGCATCGACGGTTGCGGCGGGCCGGCGTGGGCGCGGTACAGCTCCAGGCGTTCGGCGCTGCTCAGCCGGCCGGTGGCACAACCGGCCAGCACCAGGCCCATTGCAACGATGGCGACAAGCGTTTTCATGGCACCTCCGCGGTGGGGAACAAGGCGATCATGCACCCGCTGCCGCCGGCCCGCAGGTTCGGGCGGGTGGCTGTTCAGCTGCCAGCTCAGACCTCGGCGTGGGCCAGGGCGTGCAGCCGGCCTTCGCGCAGTTCCAGCACGCGGTCCAGCTTGCGCGCCAGGCTGCGGTCGTGGGTCACCAGCACCAGGCTGGTGTGGTGGGCGCGGTTGAGGTCCAGCATCAGCTCGAATACGGTCGCGGCGGTCTTGTCGTCCAGGTTGCCGGTCGGTTCGTCGCCCAGCACGCAGGCCGGGCGGTTGACCAGCGCACGGGCCACGGCGGCCCGCTGGCGCTCGCCACCGGACAGCTCGCCCGGCTTGTGCTCCAGGCGGTGGCCCAGGCCCACCGATTCCAGCAGTGCCTTTGCGCGTGACCGGGCATCGGCCACCTCCTCGCCGCCCAGCAGCACCGGCATCATCACGTTTTCCAGCGCGGTGAATTCGGGCAGCAGGTGGTGGAACTGGTACACGAAGCCCAGCGCGCGGTTGCGCAGGCGGCCGCGCTGGCTGTCGGACAGCGACGACATCTGGTTGCCGGCCACGAACACTTCGCCGGCGGTCGGCGTGTCCAGCCCGCCCAGCAGGTGCAGCAGC
Organism: Stenotrophomonas sp. GbtcB23; assembly: GCF_019091045.1. Taxonomy (NCBI): domain Bacteria; kingdom Pseudomonadati; phylum Pseudomonadota; class Gammaproteobacteria; order Lysobacterales; family Lysobacteraceae; genus Stenotrophomonas; species Stenotrophomonas sp. GbtcB23. The sequence goes on from NZ_JAGXKC010000002.1 coordinate 36,221, forward strand.
GTGCTCTTGCCGGCGCCGGAGGCACCGATGATGGCGACCGTCTCGCCGGCGGCCACGCTCAGGTCCAGGCCGTTGAACACCGGGGTCTGCATGCGGCCTTCGGCGTAGGTCTTGGCCAGCCCCTGCGCGCGGATCACTTCGTCGCCGCGGTTGATCGGCTCATTCATAGCGCAGGGCCTCCGCCGGCTGGGTGCGGGCAGCGCGCCACGCGGGGTACAGGGTGGCCAGGAAGCTCATGACCAGCGCAATGACCGTGATGATGACGATGTCCGGGGTCTGCATGTCGGTCGGCAGGCCGGTGATGTAATAAACGTCTTCGGGCAGCAGCTTGACGTTGAACAGGGTCTCGATCGCACCAAGGATGCGCTCCAGGTTCAAGGTCAGGGTGATGCCGCCGACCACGCCGAGCACGGTGCCGAAGATGCCGATCAGCGAGCCCTGCACCATGAAGACCTGCATCACCCCGCCTGGGGTCAGGCCCAGGGTGCGCAGGATCGCGATGTCGGCCTGCTTGTCGGTAACCAGCATCACCTGCGAGGAGACCAGGTTGAACGCGCCCATGGCGATGATCAGCGAGAGCAGGATGCCCATCACCACTTTTTCCATGCGCAGCGAGTGGTACAGGTTGGCGTTCTGCTGGGTCCAGTCGCTGACCCGGTAGCCGCCGCGGAGGTTGTGGGCCAGGTCCACGCCCACGTCCAGCGCCTTGTCCATGTCATGCAGCTTCAGGCGCACGCCGGTGACCCCGTCCATGCGCAGCACGCGCTCGAGGTCGGCCATGTTGGCGTAGGCCACGCCGCGGTCGATTTCGTTGTAGCCAGCCTCGAAGATGCCGCTGACGGTGAAGCGCTTCAACCGGGGCATCGCGCCCATCGGGGTGCCCTGCACTTCAGCCAGGGTCACCAGCACGGTGTCACCGACATCCACGCCCAGCCAGATCGCCAGTTCCTGGCCGACCAGCAGGTTGTAGCTGCCTTCCTTCAGGCTGTCGAAGCTGCCCTTCTTGAGCTTGGTGTTGATCACCGACACCGCCGGCTCCAGCGCCGGGTCGATGCCCTGCACGATCGCACCCTGCACGCGGGCGCCGCTGAGCATGGCCTGGATCTCGATGTACGGCGCGGCACCGGCCACGCGCGGATCCTTGTGGGCCACCTCTACCGCATGCTGCCAGTCCGCCATGGGCGCGCCGTCGGCGGTGATCGTGGTATGTGCGGTCATCTGCAGCAGGCGGTCGCGGATTTCCTTCTGGAAACCACTCATCACCGCCAGCGTGGTGATCAGCACGGTCACGCCCAGCGCGATGCCGAGGATCGAGGCCATGGAGATGAAGGAGATGAAGCCGTTGCGGCGCTTGGCCCGCAGGTAACGCAGGCCGATGGCTACTGGTATGGGTTTGAACATGCAGGTACGCCGGACAATTCAGCCTATGGTGCCATCACGGAGGTGAACGCGGAATGGGACGGGCCCGGATCGCCAGTCGCAGTTCACGTCGGCGCGGCGGCGGCAGGGTGTCGGGCCAGAACAGGCAGGCCTGCCGGCGGCCGTGCTGGCGCCAGCTGAGCTGCAGGAGCGGGCCGCGGTCATGCAGGGAGATCCCCTCCACCGGTTCGCCATCGACCTGGGCCGGGCTGTCGCCGGGCGGAATCACGAAGGCACGGGGCCGTCGGCGGGCATGGCGCCAGCCCTGCCAGGCGGTCCCCGCCCCGGCCGCCAGGCCCAGCGGCCACTGCGCGGCGGACGGCAGCGCGCTGGCCGTGGCTACCCAAGGCATCAGCAGCGCAAACAGAACGTGCGCGGCAACCTGCCAGCGCGAGGGGCGCCACTCAAGCCGGCAGGGCGCGGATCCGGGCGATGAGGTCGGTGAGCTCGGCATCCGGGCATACCTCGTAACCCATGAACCAGCGCCACAACTTATCGTCTTCGCAGTCGAGAAGCCGCAGGAAAACCTCGCGCTCCTCGGTGGGTGCAGTGGCCCACTGACGGTCGAGATAGCGCTCGAAAAGCTGGTCGAGCTCGCGCATGCCGCGGCGGCAGCGCCAGCGGAGTTTCTTGAGGAGGGTGGCTTCGTCCATTTCGGTGATTCCAGACTGGAGCACGTCATCCGGGTGCGCGGCAGTACACGGGCGCGTGGCGACGCGCTGAAAACAAAGGCGCCCCCTATATCAAGGGGGCGCGGCTTCGCCGTCATGCCTTGGCAGCCACGCAGGGCGTGGCTCTACGATCAGGCGCGGCGCGCCATCATGAGCTTCTTGATCTCGGCGATCGCCAGCGCCGGGTTCAGGCCCTTCGGGCAGGTGCGGGCGCAGTTCATGATGGTGTGGCAGCGGTACAGCTTGAACGGGTCTTCCAGGTCGTCCAGGCGCGCACCGGTGTCTTCGTCGCGCGAGTCGACGATCCAACGGTAGGCCTGCAGCAGGATCGCCGGGCCCAGGTAACGCTCGCCGTTCCACCAGTAGCTCGGGCAGCTGGTCGAGCAGCACGCGCACAGGATGCACTCGTACAGGCCGTCCAGCTTCTTGCGGTCTTCCGGCGACTGCAGGCGCTCACGGTCCGGCGGCGGCGGGGTCTGGGTGCGGATCCACGGCTTGATCGAGGCGTACTGCGCGTAGAAGTGGGTCAGGTCCGGTACCAGGTCCTTGATCACGCTCATGTGCGGCAGCGGGTAGATCGGCACTTCGGCCTTGCCGCAGTCGGCGATGGCGCGGGTGCAGGCCAGCGTGTTGGTGCCGTCGATGTTCATCGCGCACGAACCGCAGATGCCCTCGCGGCACGAACGGCGGAAGGTCAGGGTCGGGTCGATCTCGTTCTTGATCTTGATCAGCGCGTCCAGGACCATCGGGCCGCAGGCGTCCAGATCGATCTCGTACGTATCGGTCCGCGGGTTGCTGTCGTCGTCGGGACTCCAGCGGTAGATCTTGAAGGTACGGGTGTTCTTCGCACCGCTCTTGGCGGGGAAGTGCTTGCCCTTTCCGATCTTGGAATTCTTTGGGAGGGAAAACTCGGCCATGGCTGTTCTCGTTGGCTCAGGCGGCTCGCGCTGCAATGCAGGCGCGGCTGGCTCGGAAGGTGAGGAAGTCGATCCGCATGGCGCTTAGTAGACGCGCGGCTTGGGCGGGACCACGTCCACGTCCTTGCTCAGCGTGTACATGTGCACCGGGCGGTAATCGAAGCTGCACTTGCCGTTGTCGTCGACATTGACCAGCGTGTGCTTCTGCCAGTTGACGTCGTCGCGGTCCGGGAAGTCCTCGTGCGCGTGTGCGCCACGGCTTTCCTTGCGCTGTTCGGCCGAGTTGATCGTCGCCACCGCGTTGAGCAGCAGGTTGTTCAGCTCGTAGGTTTCGATCAGGTCCGAGTTCCACACCAGCGAACGGTCCGACACCTTGACGTCCTGGAAGGAGTCGAAGATCTCCGACATCTTGGCGCAGCCCTCTTCCAGCGTCTTGCTGGTACGGAACACCGCCGCGTCGTTCTGCATGGTGCGCTGCATGCGGTCGCGAATGACCGAGGTCGGGGTGTCGCCGTTGGCGTAACGCAGCTTGTCCAGCAGGCCCAGCGCCTTGTCGCAAGCATCCGACGCCAGCGTCTTGTGCGGCTGGCCCGGCTTGATGGTGTCGGCGCAGCGGTTGGCCACCGCACGACCGAACACGACCAGGTCGAGCAGCGAGTTGGAGCCCAGGCGGTTGGCGCCATGCACCGACACGCAGGCCGCTTCGCCGATGGCGTACAGGCCCGGCACCACGGCATCGGGGTTGTCGCCGACCTTGCGCACCACTTCACCGTGGTAGTTGGTCGGGATGCCACCCATGTTGTAGTGCACGGTCGGGATGACCGGGATCGGCTGCTTGTGCACGTCCACGCCGGCGAAGATCCGCGCGCTTTCGGCAATGCCGGGCAGCTTGTCGTCGATCACGCCCGGGCCGAGGTGGGTCAGGTCGAGCAGGATGTGGTCCTTGTGCTCGCCGACGCCGCGGCCTTCGCGGATTTCGATGGTCATCGAACGCGACACCACGTCGCGCGAGGCCAGGTCCTTGTAATGCGGTGCGTAGCGCTCCATGAAGCGCTCGCCGTTGCTGTTGCGCAGGATGCCGCCTTCGCCGCGCACGCCTTCGGTGATCAGGCAGCCCGCACCGTAGATGCCGGTGGGGTGGAACTGCACGAACTCCATGTCCTGCATCGGCAGGCCGGCACGCATGACCAGACCGCCGCCGTCGCCGGTGCAGGTGTGGGCCGAGGTGGCACTGAAGTAGGCGCGGCCGTAGCCGCCGGTGGCCAGCACCACGCCGTGGGCGCGGAACAGGTGCAGCGAGCCGTCGGCCATGTCCAGCGCGAGCACGCCGCGGCAGACGCCTTCCTCATCGAAGATCAGGTCGAGCGCGAAGTACTCGATCATGAAGCGCGCGTTGTGCGCCAGCGACTGCTGGTACAGCGTGTGCAGCATGGCGTGGCCGGTACGGTCGGCGGCGGCGCAGGTGCGCTGCGCGGACGGGCCTTCGCCGTACTTGGTGGTCATGCCGCCGAACGGGCGCTGGTAGATCTTGCCGTCTTCGGTACGGCTGAACGGCACACCGTAGTGTTCCAGTTCGATGATGGCCGGAATCGCTTCGCGGCACATGTATTCGATCGCGTCCTGGTCGCCCAGCCAATCCGACCCCTTGATGGTGTCGAAGAAGTGGTAACGCCAGTCGTCTTCACCCATGTTGCCCAGCGCGGCGGAAATACCGCCCTGCGCGGCCACGGTGTGCGAACGGGTCGGGAAGACCTTGGTCAGGCAGACCGTCTGCAGGCCCTTGGCGGCCAGGCCGAACGTGGCACGCAGGCCGGCGCCGCCGGCGCCCACCACGACCATGTCGTATTTGTGTTCCGTAATCTTGTAAGCGGACATCTACTCTGGATTCCTGTCTTGGTGCCTGACTCAGGCAACGCCGAGCGCAATGCGGGCGACCGCAAAAACACTGACGATCGCGCCCAGCACGGCAATGAACTTCACCGTGGTCTGCAGCGCCAGGGCCAGCAACGAATTATGGATGTAGTCTTCCAGCACGACCTGCAGGCCCAGCTGGGCGTGCCAGAACATGGCCACCAGGAAACCCACCAGCAGCACCGCGTTCCACGGCTTGGACACCGCGTCGGCGGCGGTCACGTAATCGGCGTTGACCAGGCTCAGCACGAAGATGAGGAACCAGATGGTCAGCGGGACCAGCGCGGTGGCGGTCAGGCGCTGCAGCACGAAGTGCTCGGTGCCGGTCTTGGCCGCGCCCAGGCCACGCACGTTCTTCAACGGGGTACGGAACTTGTTCATGCGGTCGCTCCCATGAAGACATAGGCCCAGACCAGCGCGGTGATCACCAGGCTGGCGATGACCGACATCCAGCTGCTGCGCACGAAGGCCGGAATGCTGAAGCCGATCGCGAAGTCCTGCACGATATGGCGGATGCCATTGCACAGGTGGTAGGCGAAGGACCAAGTCCAGGCGAACAGGAACAGCTTTCCGTACCAGCTGCCGGCGTGGCCGGTGAAGCAGTTCCAGGATTCAGGACCCATCATCAGGGCGAGCAGGCCGCCAGCGATGATCAGGGCTCCAACAGACAGAAAGATGCCGGTGGCTCGATGCAGGATCGAGGTGGCCATCTGAATCTGCCAGCGATACACCTGAAGGTGCGGGGAAAGGGGACGTTCTCTGGCGGCCATTCGCTGGGCTCGTTGTCTCGGCTGGGCGGCACAATTGCCGCGTTGGCTCAATGCTGATCAGAAATCGATGCAGCGTCCGTTTTTCTCCCAATCGCCATACCGCACCGGATCCAGTCCGCCGCGGCCACCGATCTCCACAGGCGCCACCGGCGTAACGGCGAGCGGCTGCTCCTCCGGTACCAGCGGGGCTTCAGGATCGATATCGGGAGTGGGGGTTGTTTGGCCTATCATGGGTGGTCTCGCAACGCACAAATTTTAGACCCCGTTCACGTGCCTGACAACCTGCCCTTCGATTTCAGTGGTTTTCCGCGACTTTCCGGTCACGCGCTGCTCAGCCTGCGCGGTGTGGATGCGGCGGCGTTCGCCCATGCCCAGTTCGCCAGCGATGTCACCGCCCTGCCCGTCCTGCACTGGCAGTGGAGCGCCTGGCTGAGCGCCAAGGGCCGCACCCTTGCTGTGTTTCAGCTGTTGAAGCTGGACCAGGAGCACATGCTGCTGGTGCTGGCCGACGGTGACGCCGATGCGATTGCGTCGCAGTTACAGCGCTTCGTGTTCCGCCGGAAGGTCAAGATCGAGATGCGCACCGATCTGGCGGTGGCCGGCAGCTTCACCGCGCCGGAAGCGGCGTCTGGCGCGGCAATTGCGCTGGAGGGTGACGCGCTGGAGTTGGATGTGGGCAGCGATGCCTTGCCGCGTACCCTGAAGATCGCACCCGCGCCTGTGGATGCATCGCCGGCCGATGCCGCGTTCGAACTGGCCTGGCGCCAGTCCGACCTGCGCTACGGGGTGCCGCGCCTGGATGCCGACCAGCGCGAAACCTGGACCCCGCAGCAGCTGGGGCTGGACCGCCTGAACGGCTACAGCGTCAAGAAGGGCTGCTACCCGGGCCAGGAAATCGTGGCCCGCACCCATTTCCTGGGCAAGGCCAAGCGCGCCCTGCAGCTGCTGCGCGTGGCCGATGGCACCGCCAGTGGCGCGAAGGTCGAGCAGAACGGCGCCACCGTTGGCACGGTGGCGAGCGTGGCCGGAGACCTGGCGCTGGCGGTGCTGCCGCTGGAGATGGCCGAGGGGGCATTGAGCGTTGGCGGCGTGGAAGCCCACGGCGTTCCATTGCTGGACGGCCTCGCCCGTTGACGGGCGACACGACCAACGGTCGTGTCCTACCAACTTTCCGTCTCCCGGTAGGTCACGACCGTTGGTCGTGACCGGACCCATCACGCGTCGCGGTTCAACCGCTCGCCGGACTCCGCATCGAAGAAATGCAGCCCCTGCGGCTGGATCGCCACGCGGATGGTGCCACCCACCGCCGGCAATGCCTGCGGCGCGACGCGCATCACCAGCGCCTGGTCGCCATGGGTCATGTTGACGAAGATCTCGTTGCCCACCGGCTCGATGCCGTCGATGGTCGCGTCAAACGCGTTGGCATCGCCCGGCACGGCCGGCTGCAGATGCTCCGGCCGGACCCCGACCGCCAACGTCCGCCCGATCCAGGACGGGTCGATGGTCGCAGCGCCCAGCGGCGCGCGCAGCGTGCCCTCCTGCACTACTACCCCGCCATCCACGCGCTGAAGGGTGCCGCGCAGCACGTTCATCGCCGGGCTGCCGAGGAAGCCGGCCACGAACAGGTTGGCCGGGCGGTCGTACAGCGCCATCGGCGTGTCGATCTGCTGGATCACCCCGTCCTTGAGCACCACGATCCGCTGGCCCAGGGTCATCGCTTCCACCTGGTCGTGGGTCACGTAGATCATCGTGGTGCCCAGCTTGCGGTGCAGCTGCGCGATCTCGGTGCGCACGCTGTGGCGCAGCTTGGCATCCAGGTTCGACAGCGGCTCATCGAGCAGGAACACCGCCGGTTCGCGCACCAGCGCACGCCCCAGCGCGACGCGCTGGCGTTGGCCGCCGGACATCGCCTTGGGCAGCTTGTCGAGCATCTCGGTCAGGCCCAGCGTCTGCGCCGCTTCGTTCACACGCTTGGCGATGGTCGCCTTGTCGTGGCCGCGCAGCTTCAGGCCGAAGGCCAGGTTCTCGGCCACGGTCATGTGCGGGTACAGCGCATAGCTCTGGAACACCATGGCGATATCACGGTCCTTCGGTGCCACGTCGTTGACCACGCGGTCGCCGATGCTCAGCGTGCCACCGCTGATTTCCTCAAGGCCGGCGACCATGCGCAGCAGGGTCGACTTGCCACACCCCGACGGCCCCACCAGGACCATCAATTCCCCATCGGCCACTTCAAAGGTCGCGCCCTGGACGGCCACCTGGCCGTTGTCGTACACCTTGCGCACGCCCTGCAACTGCACTTTTGCCATATCACCCATTCCAGTCCGCCCGCTGCCGGGCTGTTGATGCGGAACTGCCTTCGGCCCTCCCGATGGCAGGTCGATGGCGTGGTGCCGCATGACGGCGACCACTGCAATCGAATACAGTCTGCTCATTCTGCCATGTAAACGTTTTCACGTGGCAGTATCCAATGGTCGGTCATGACCGCGTCGCCGTCAGGACGTGACATGCCCCATGATGGGCGGGCCCGCACCTGTTCATGTTGCGATTTCAGCAACCGGACACCGCGGCCAGCTTGACCCCCGAGAACATAGACGAGAAGCGATTGACAACGATGTCACCCGGATCTGAAACTCGAGCGATGCACGATACCCTCTTCCTGTTTGGCGCCACCGGCGACCTCGCCCAGCGCTACCTGTTCCCTTCGTTGCTGCGCCTGCTGGGTGACGGCCTGCTGCCGGAAGACTTCAAGGTCCGCGCACTGGCACTGTCCCCGCACGACACCGACGCGTTCCGCCAGATCCTGCGCCCGCGCCTGCAGCAGGCGATGCCGGCGGCCAGCCTGGATGACATCCAGTCGCTGCTGGACCGCATCGACTACCGTTCGGTGGACCTGCGCGATCCGCAGTCGGTGGCCGACTCGGTCAGCGACCTGGTCGACCGCAAGTGCGTGAGCTACCTGGCCATTCCGCCGGGCCTGTACATCTCCACCTGCGAGGGCCTGGCCCTGGGGGGCGCGCTGGCCGCGCCGGCACGCCTGATGCTGGAAAAGCCGATCGGCAGCGACAGCGCCAGCGCCGAACAGATCCTGACCACCATCGGCCAGTGGATCGACGAAGACCGCGTGTTCCGCCTGGACCATTACCTGGGCAAGGCGGCGGTGCAGAACCTGATCGCCCTGCGCTTCGGCAACACGCTGCTTGAGGCGGTGTGGAACCGCAACTACATCGAATCGGTGCACATCCTGGTCGCCGAGAGCGAAGGCGTGGATGGCCGCGATGCCTACTACGCGCGTTCGGGCGCGCTGCGCGACATGGTCCAGAGCCACATCCTGCAGCTGCTGTGCCTGGTGGCGATGGAACCACCGGCGTCGCTGGAAGCCGACCGCATCCGCGATGAGAAGGTCAAGGTGCTGCGTGCGCTGCGTCCGCTGGATGCCAAGCATGCCGCGCGCGACAGCGTGCGCGGCCGCTACACCGCCGGCACCATCAACGGCCAGCCCGCGCAGGCCTACCAGCCGCCGGAAGGCAGCGATGTGGAAACCTTCGCCGGGGTCACCGCGCATATCGACAACTGGCGCTGGTCCGGGGTGCCGTTCCACCTGGTCACCGGCAAGCGCCTGGCCGAGCGCACCACCCGCGTGGTGGTCAACCTCAAGCCGGTCACGCATTGGCTGTTCGAACGACCCGACCGCGCCAACGCCACGCCCAACCGCATCACCTTCCAGCTGCAGCCGCAGGAAAACATCGAGCTCGGCCTGATGAGCAGCCTGGCCGGCCCGGAGTGGGGCGCGCTGGAACTGCACCCGCTGGAACTGGAACTGTCCGTGCCGACCGGCCTGCACCGCCGCATCGCCTACGAGCGCCTGTTCCTAGATGCCTTCAACGGCAACCATGCGCTGTTCGTGCGCGACGATGAAGTGCGTGCCGCCTGGGCCTGGATCGACAGCGTCAGCGATGCCTGGAAGGAAGCGCAGCTGCCGCTGCAGCCCTACCCGGCCGGCGAATGGGGCCCGGAACAGGCGTTCGGCTTCCTGCCGGCCGATGTGGATGCCGAGGCCAACCGCAAGGAACGCGCATGACGGTGTCGACCCAACCGGCGCTGGTGGCCGATATCGGGGGCACCAACGCCCGCTTCGCGCTGGCCGACACCAGCCTGGCCGCGCCGCTGCTGAAGGACAGCATCCGCGAATTCGTGGTCGCCGATTTCCCGTCGCTGGGCGATGCCGCACGGCATTACCTGGAGCAGATCGGCGCCGAAGCACGCCGCGGCGTGTTCGCCGTGGCCGGCCGCGTCGATGGCGACGAGGCGCGCATCACCAACCACCCGTGGGTGATCTCGCGCATGCGCACCGCGCACATGCTCGGCTTCGATGGCCTGCACCTGATCAACGACTTCGCCGCGCAGGCGATGGCGATCTCGCTGCTGCAGCCGCAGGACGTGGTCCAGGTCGGCGGCGCGGCGTGGGTGCCGGGCCAGCCCGGCCAGCCGCGCAACTACGCGGTGATCGGCCCGGGCACCGGGCTGGGCGTGGGCGGGCTGATCCTGCGCCACGGCCGCTGCTACCCGCTGGAAACCGAAGGTGGCCACGTCAGCTTCCCGCCCGGCACGCCGGAGGAGATCCGCATCCTGGAGATCCTGTCCGAGCAGTTCGGCCGGGTCTCGAATGAACGTCTGATCTGCGGGCCGGGCCTGGTCAACATCCATCGCGCGGTGTGCGAGATGGCCGATGTCGACCCGGGCCAACTGCAGCCGGTGGACGTCACCGCGCGCGCCCTGCATGGCGACCCGCAGGCGATGCGCACGGTGGACCTGTTCTGCGCGGTGTTCGGCGCCATTGCCGGCGACCTGGTGCTGATCCAGGGCGCGTGGGACGGCGTGTTCCTGACCGGCGGGCTGGTGCCGAAGATGCTCGATTCCCTTCAGCATTCCGGCTTCCGCCAGCGCTTCGAACACAAGGGCCGGTTCTCGTCGATCATGGCCCGGGTGCCGTCGCTGGCGGTGATGCACCCGAACGCGGGCCTGCTGGGCGCGGCCGCCTACGCAGCCGACCTCGAACGCGACCTGCCAGGAGGCGCCGCATGAACGCACTTGAAGATTCCAACCGCTTCACCCTGATCCGGCACACCGACGCCGATGCGTGGATCGAGACGATCGCAGCCGAAATGGCGCAGATCCTCAACCATGACATCGACGCTGCGGGCCGGGCCCGGATGCTGCTCTCCGGCGGCACCACGCCGGCACCGGTGTACCAGGCGCTGGCCGAACTGGACGTGCAGTGGGACCGGGTCGAAGTCAGCCTGGTCGACGAGCGCTGGCTGTCGCCGCAGGACCGCGACAGCAATGCCTGGCTGGTTCGCCAGAGCCTGCTCAACCGCGCCGAGGGCGCACACTTCGATCCGCTGGTGCGGGTGGGCAAGCCGTTGCCGGAATGTGTCTACACCGCCAACCTGCAGGCGCAGCACACCGAGGCACCGTCGCTGGCGGTGTTCGGCATGGGCAATGACGGGCATACGGCATCGCTGTTCCCCGGCTCGAAGGACCTGGCCCGCGCGCTGGAAAGTACCCTGCCCTACGCCGCGCTGGATGCCACCGGCTGCCCGGGATCGAACCAGTGGCCGCTGCGCATCACGCTGACACCGCACGGCATGCGCCAGTGCCGCCAGCGGCTGCTGCTGCTGCGCGGCAAGCAGAAGCTGGAAGTGCTCAAGCAGGCGCTGGAAAGCAACAACGCAGCGCTGTATCCCATTCTCAACGCGATCGATCTCGATGGCCGCCCGACGCTGCGCATCCACTGGTGCGACTGATTCGATGCCGCTGTCATTCCGTTCGCCCTCTCATAGCCGGTAGCCAATGAGCCTGCACCCCAAACTCCATGCCATCACCGAGCGCATCGTCCAGCGCAGTGCCGCGTCGCGCGCTGCGTACCTGGCGGGCATCGACGCCGCGCTGCGCGACGGTCCGTTCCGTTCGCGCCTGAGCTGCGGCAACCTGGCCCACGGCTTTGCGGCCTGTGGCCCGACCGACAAGAGCCGCCTGCGCGGCGGGGTCACGCCGAACCTGGGCATCATCACTGCCTACAACGACATGCTGTCGGCGCACCAGCCGTTCGAGCATTACCCTGAAATCCTGCGCGAGACCGCGCGTTCGGTGGGCGCGACGGCGCAGGTCGCCGGCGGCGTGCCGGCGATGTGCGACGGGGTCACGCAGGGCCGTGGCGGCATGGAGCTGTCGCTGTTCTCGCGCGATGTGATCGCGCAGTCCACGGCGATCGGGTTGAGCCATGACATGTTCGACAGCACGGTCTACCTTGGCGTGTGCGACAAGATCGTGCCGGGCCTGCTGATCGGCGCGCTGGCGTTCGGTCACCTGCCGGCGATCTTCCTGCCGGCCGGGCCGATGACGCCGGGCATTCCGAACAAGCAGAAGGCCGAAGTGCGCGAGCGCTACGCGGCGGGCCTGGCCACGCGCGAGGAGCTGCTGGAGGCCGAAGCGGCGTCGTACCACGGGGTGGGCACGTGCACGTTCTACGGCACGGCCAATTCGAACCAGACGCTGCTGGAAGCGATGGGCGTGCAGCTGCCGGGTGCGTCGTTCGTGAATCCGGAAACGCCGCTGCGCGATGCGCTGACGCGGCATGCGGCGGTGCGTGCGCTGGAAATCTGTGCGCTGGGCGATGATTTCCGGCCGCTGGGCCGGTTGATCGATGAGCGGGCGATCGTCAATGCGGTGGTCACGCTGATGGCCACGGGCGGTTCGACCAACCACACGATCCACTGGATCGCGGTGGCGCGGGCGGCGGGCATCGTGCTGACGTGGGACGACATGGACCAGCTGTCGCAGCTGGTGCCGCTGCTGGCGCGGGTATACCCGAACGGCGAGGCGGACGTGAACCGCTTCGCGGCGGCAGGCGGTACGGCGTTCGTGTTCCGTGAGCTGATGGACGCGGGGCTGATGCACGCGGACCTGGTGACGGTGGCCGAAGGTGGCATGCGCCAGTACACGCAGGATCCGGCGCTGCGCGACGGTGCGCTGACGTGGATCGAGGGCATTGCCGAGAGCGCGGACCGTGAGGTGGTCCGTGGGGTGGCCGAGCCGTTCGAGGCACAGGGCGGGCTGCGGCTGCTGCGCGGCAACCTGGGCCGTTCGCTGATCAAGCTGTCGGCGGTGAAGCCGCAGTACCGGACGATCGAGGCGCCGGCGGTGGTGGTGGATGCGCCGCAGGTGCTGAACAAGCTGCATGCGGCGGGAATGTTGCCGCAGGATTTCGTGGCGGTGGTGCGTTACCAGGGCCCGCGTGCGAACGGGATGCCGGAACTGCATTCGCTGGCGCCATTGCTGGGGCTGCTGCAGAACCAGGGCCGGCGTGTCGCGCTGGTGACGGATGGTCGCTTGTCGGGCGCGTCGGGCAAGTTCCCGGCGGCAATCCACATGACGCCGGAAGCCTCGCGCGGTGGTCCGCTGGGGCGGGTGCGCGAGGGCGACATCATCCGGCTGGATGGTGAGGCGGGCACGCTGGAGGTGCTGGTGGACGCGGCCGAATGGGCAGCGCGCGAGCAGGCACCGAACACGGCACCGGCGGCGAACGATCTGGGCCGCAACCTGTTCGCGATGAACCGCCGCCTGGTGGGTCCGGCCGACCAGGGCGCGATCTCGATCTCGTGCGGCCCGGCCACAGACGACGGCGACATCTGGAACTACGACGCCGAATACGAACTGGGCCACGACGCGGCCGCCGCGCTGGCGCCGCACGAGGAAAAAGACGCCTGAAGCGAAAATCAAAAGCGGCGGTGGGTATCGCCTGATGTGAGGCCGCGCTGGGGGTCCGCTACGGGACACGCCGTGAATACGTCCTTGTAGGCTCGTAGAAAACATCCATGTTTTCTACGGTCCCTACGCGGACCCCCACCGCGTCCTCACCACACATTACGGCGCCTCACTCAAATGCATGCCACTGGTAGCGCCGACCGTTGGTCGGCCCACGCGGTCTACGACAACACACCGGCAATCGGCAGGCGTTGAATCCTGCCATCCAATGCTTCGAACAACTGAAAGGCTTCTTTTTATGACCATCGCCGAACATCAAAAACGCGCTGAATCCCTCCTCCATGCCGCCGGCATCCTGCCGGTCGTTACCGTGCATACCCTCGACCAGGCACGCGCGGTCAGCGCGGCGTTGCTGGAAGGTGGCCTGCCGGCGATCGAGCTGACGCTGCGTACGCCGATCGCGATGGAAGCGCTGGGCATGCTCAAGCGCGAGCTGCCGGATGTGGTGGTGGGTGCGGGCACGGTGCTCACGGTTCAGCAGATGCAGCAGGCCATTGATGCGGGCGCGGATTTCCTGGTGACGCCGGGCACGCCGGCGTTCATGGCCAATGCGCTGGCGGAAGCGCCGTTGCCGGTGGTGCCGGGTGCGGCCTCGCCGACCGAACTGCTGGAGCTGTATCGTCGCGGGTTCCGGGTGTGCAAGCTGTTCCCGGCCTCGGCGGTCGGCGGGCTGGCGATGATCAAGGGCCTGGCCGGTCCGATCCCGGACCTGAAGCTGTGCCCGACCGGCGGCATCACGGAAACCACGGCGGCCGAATACCTGGAGCAGAAGAACGTGGTCTGCATCGGCGGTTCGTGGATGGTGCCGGGCCCCTGGATCGAGAACGGCGAGTGGGACAAGGTGCGCGACAGCGCGGCGCAGGCGGCGAAGATCGTCGCCCGGGTCCGCTCGCGCTGAACGAAAAAGCCCGGGAATTCCCGGGCTTTTTTTTGGAGCGCGAGGCGGGCTTACATCGGCCTTGACGGGTCTACCAAGCCGTATTGGCTGGCCATGCGCGCCAGCGCGATGTTGTCGTGGATGCCCATCTTCTCGAACAGGCGCGCCTTGTGGGTGTTGACGGTCTTGGCGCTCAGGCTCAGGCGCTTGGCGATGTCTTCCTGGCGCAGGCCCTGGGTCAGCAGCAACGCCACTTCCAGTTCGCGCGGGGACAGGCTGTCGAACGGCGACTGGCTGCCTTCGACGTTGGACAGGGCCAGGTTCTGGGCGATGCTGCTGCCGAGGTAACGCCGGCCGAGCGCGGCGTCGCGCACGGCGCGCAGCAGTTCCTGGGCGTCGCAGGCCTTGCCGATGTAGCCGGAGGCACCGGCTTCGAGCAGGCGTTTGGGCATCGGGCCGTCTTCCAGCACGGACACGATCACCACGCGGGTGCCGTGGTCGCCACGCACCACGCGTTCGGTGACTTCCATTCCGCTTACCCCGGGCAGGTGCAGGTCGCACAGCACCACGTCGGGGCGCAGCTGGCGGATCGCGGGCAGCGCGTCTTCGCCGGATTCGGCTTCCCCCACCACTTCGATGTCCGTCTCATTGGACAGGATCATCTTCATGCCGGTTCGCACCAGCGCGTGGTCGTCCACCAGATACACTCGAATCGTCATCCCACCCACCTTCGTCCAAACGCTGCAAACCGGGGCCAGCCTAGCGACGGGGTCGGACGATAACAAGGAAGTATTTCCCCCATCAGCGCATTCTGATGCCCGCGTCACATCCGTGCCGGGCTACCCCTGCCCCACGCCTATCACCCCAGGCCATATCGGTTTATTGGACCTATGACGGTCCGCGGAAACCCCTGCCGCATCCGGCCCGCTCCCAGCAGGCCGGTCAGTGCCGGCGGCGCCAGGGATGGCGGCGGCGGAACATCACCAGGAAACACCCTACCACCCAAACCAGCGCGGCACACCATCCGGCCAGGATGTCGGACGGGTAATGCACGCCCAGGTAGATGCGTGACAGGCTGACCGAGCCGGCGAACAGCACGCCGAACACCAGCGCCGGCCAGCGCCAGCGGGTGTTCCAGGCCAGCAGCACCAGCACGGCGGCGAGGGTCATCGAGCCCATGGCGTGGCCGCTGGGGAAGCTGTAGGTACTTTCCGGGGCGATCGACTCCCACAGGGTCGGCCGGTCGCGCTGGAAGAACTGCTTGCTGCCGATGTTGAGCAGGGCCGAGCCGGCGAAGCTGAGCGCGGCAAAGCTGGCTTCACGCCAGCGCCGGCGCAGCAGCAGCACGGCAACGATCAGGATGTCGGCCGGGATCACGCCCCACTGGTAACCGATCCGGGAAATGAACACGAACGCGGCATCCAGGCTGGGCCGGGCCACGTCATGCATTTTCCACAACAGCGGGGCGTCGAAGTAGAACGCCTCCAGCTCGTGCACTTCGTCGGCCAGGGCCACGAACCCGGCCAGCGGCAGCAACACGCCGGCAAACAGCAGCACGAAGCGCCAGGCATTGCGCGCCATCCAGTGGCGGACGCCGGCGGCCGGCTCCGGCGCGGCCAGCACGGCGGGCTTATCCGACGCTTCGGACATACTTGCGTTCGACGTACTCGTCGATCAGCGCCACGAATTCCTGGGCGATGTTGTCACCGCGCAGGGTGACGGTCTTTTCGCCGTCGACGAACACCGGTGCGGCCGGGGTTTCACCGGTGCCGGGCAGCGAGATGCCGATGTTGGCGTGGCGCGATTCGCCCGGCCCGTTGACGATGCAGCCCATCACGGCCAGGGTCATGTTTTCCGCGCCGGGATGGCTCACCTTCCATTCGGGCATCTTGCCGCGCACGTGGTTCTGCACGACCTTGGCCAGCTCCTGGAAGAACTCGGAGGTGGTGCGGCCGCAGCCCGGGCACGCGGTGACCAGCGGGGTGAAGGCGCGCTGGCCGGTGGTCTGCAGCAGTTCCTGGGCGACGATCACTTCCTGCGTGCGCGACTGGCCCGGTTCGGGCGTCAGCGAAATGCGGATGGTGTCGCCGATCCCTTCCTGCAGCAGCACGGCCAGCGCCGCCGAGGAAGCGACGATGCCCTTGCTGCCGATGCCGGCTTCGGTCAGACCCAGGTGCAGGGCGAAGTCCGAACGCTGGGCCAGGTCGCGGTACACGGCGATCAGTTCCTGCACGCCGCTGACCTTGGCCGACAGCACGATGCGGTCGCGCGGCAGGCCCAGTTCCACGGCGGTGTGCGCCGAATCCAGCGCTGAACGGATCAGCGCTTCGCGCAGCACCCGGCCAGCGTCCCAGGGCTGGGCGCGCTGGCTGTTTTCGTCCATCAGGCGCGCGGCCAGCGACTGGTCCAGCGAACCCCAGTTGGCGCCGATGCGGACCGGCTTGTCGTAGCGGATCGCGAACTCGATGAGCTGCGCGAACTGGGTGTCCTTCTTTTTGCCGAAGCCGACGTTGCCCGGGTTGATCCGGTACTTGGCCAGCGCTTCGGCGCAGGCCGGTTCCTGGGTCAGCAGCTGGTGGCCGTTGTAATGGAAGTCGCCGATCAGGGGGACCTCGATCCCCATCATCCGCAGCTTTTCCACGATGCGCGGAATGGCGGCGGCCGACTCGGGATTGTTCACGGTCAGGCGCACCATTTCCGACCCGGCCCGCCACAGCTCGGCCACCTGCTTGACACTGGAGGCCACGTCGGCGGTGTCGGTGTTGGTCATCGACTGGACTACCACGGGCTGGCCCCCACCCACGACCACGCCGCCGATGCGGACAGGCTGGGTCTGGCGGCGGGCCCACACGGTGGTGTCGGAAGGTTGGGTCGGTTGGCTGACGGCGTCGTGCATTCCCCATTTTAACGCACCCGCGCGCCCCCGATGCGGCCGATTGTCGCAGGCAGCGAACCGCGCAAGCGCATACGATGGCAGCCGATGACCGGTACCGACGCCCCCTTCCTACGCACCCTGTGCAGCCTGCGCTGGCTGGCCGTGGCCGGCCAGGCCGCGACCATCCTGGTGGCCAGCTGGGTCCTGGGGCTGGAACTGCCGCAGCTGCCGCTGTGGTCCGGGGTGCTGGTGCTGATCCTGTTCAACCTTTACGCGCAGCTGCGCGTGCTGGATGCCGATACCGCGCCGCTGACCGCGTTCTGCCACATCCTGGTGGACGTGGCGGTGCTGACCTGGATGGTGGGCTGGAGCGGCGGGGTGGGCAATCCGTTCGGCTCGCTGTTCCTGATCCTGATCGCACTGGCCGCGCTGGCCCTGCCGGTGCGCTGGACGCTGGCCGTGGCCGCCGCCTGCCTGATCGGCTATGCGGTCAGCGGCATTTTCGGCAAGCCGCTGCCGCATGGTTACTTCACGGCGATGGACCTGCACCAGTGGGGCGTGGTGGCCAACTTCCTGCTGTCGGCGGCGGTGGTGCTGGCCTTCGCCACCCGGCTGGCGATGGCACTGCGCCGACGCGAACACGAACTGGCCCTACTGCGCGAACGCTTCGCGCGCAACGAGGGCATCGTGGCGCTGGCCACCCATGCCGCCTCGGTAGCGCATGAACTCAACACCCCGCTGGCGACCATGACCCTGCTGGCCGACGACATCGCCGACCAGACCGACAACCCGGAAGTACGTGACGATGTCGACACGTTGCGGGAGCTGCTGGTGCAGTGCCGCGAACGGGTGCTGGCGCTGGCGCGCCCGGCCGCCGGCCAGGCGCGCGGCAACGCGCCGGTGACCCTGCCGCAGGTGCTGGAGCAGTGGCAGCTGGTGCGCCCGACCATCACCCTGAGGCGCAACGAGGATGCCCCGCTGCAGCAGCCGCTTGACCCGGGCATCGGCCACCTGCTGATGGTGCTGCTCAACAACGCCGCCGATGCCGGCGAACAGGCCGAACGGCCGCAGGTGGACCTGACCCTGCGTATCGAAGGCAGCGACCTGATCGGCGAAGTGCGCGATTACGGGCGCGGCTTCGACGCACGCGAGGCGGTGCTGCCCGGCACCCTGTTCAACAGCGGCAAGACCCAGGGCATGGGCGTGGGCCTGGCCCTGTCCCATGCCACCATCGAGCGCCTGGACGGCGAGTTGTGGATGCGGCCGGCGCAGGGCGCCGGCACCCGCGTCGGCTTCCGCCTGCCCCTGGCTGCACCGGAGATTTCGCCATGAATACCCCCACCCTGCCCGCCTCCAGCCACGGCCTGCTGGTCGATGATGACGAACTGTACCTGCGCACGCTGCAGCGCAGCCTGGCCCGCAAGGGGCTGGAAACGGTGACCGCCAGCGACATCGCCTCGGCGTTGGTGCTGGCGCGGCAGCAGCCGCCGGCCTACGCCCTGATCGACCTGAAGCTGGGTTCGGAATCCGGCCTGTCGTTGATCCAGCCGCTGCGGGCACTGCGCGAGGACATGCGCATCCTGCTGGTGACCGGCTACGCCAGCATTGCCACCGCGGTGGAGGCGATCAAGCTGGGCGCCGATGACTACCTGCCCAAGCCGGCCACGGTGCCGATGATCCTGCGTGCGCTGGGCGAGGAAGACGACGGCCCGGCCGACGATGGCGAGATGGAGCCACCGGATGCGATGACCCCGATCAGCCGCCTGCAGTGGGAACACATCCAGCAGGCCATGCATGAAACGGGCGGCAATGTGTCGGCGGCGGCGCGCCTGCTCGGCATGCACCGGCGGTCGCTGCAGCGCAAATTGGCCAAGCGGCCCAGCCCGGAGCGCGATCCGACGAGGTAATGGCGGGATCGCGGCGCGACGACCAACGGTCGTCGCCTACCGGGAATCCCGATAGGCGAACCGGTAGGTATCGACCGTTGGTCGATACTGCTTGTCAGCGCAAATGCCCCAACAGCTCCAGCGTCACCGGATCGGTGATGCCATGCGCTTCACCCTGCAGCGCCGGCAACAGCTGGCTGGCCAGCTGCTTGCCCAGCTCCACGCCGAACTGGTCGAAGGCGTTGATGTTCCAGATCAGCGACTGCACGTACACGGCATGTTCGTACATCGCGATCAGCGCACCCAGCGACTGCGGGGTCAACGCGTCCAGCAGGATGAGCGTGCTCGGGCGTCCACCCGGGTACTCGCGGTGCGGATCGTCGCTGCCCTGGCCGTTGGCCAGTGCTTCGGTCTGCGCCAGCAGGTTGGCCATCAGCGCCTGGTGGTTGATTTCATACGGGTCGTCATTGTGGACGCAGCCGATGAAATCGGCCGGAATCACGCTGGTGCCCTGGTGCAGCGCCTGGAAGAAGCTGTGCTGCACGTCGGTGCCCGCCCCGCCCCACCACACCGACACGGTGTCGCTGCCAACCGGGCTGCCGTCCAGCTGCACGCGCTTGCCCAGGCTTTCCATCACCAGCTGCTGCAGGTAGGCCGGCAGCAGCGCCAGGCGCTGGTCGTAGGTCATCACCGCATGCGTGGCATGGCCGAGCAGGTTGCGGTTCCAGATGTCGGTCAGGGCATGCAGGACCGGCAGGTTCTGCGCCAGCGGCGCACTGAGCGCATGCGCGTCCATTTCGGCCGCACCGGCCAGCAGCTGTTCGAAACGCTCGAAGCCGATTGCCAGCGCGATCGGGAAACCGACCGCCGACCACAGCGAATAGCGTCCGCCCACCCAGTCCCACATCGGCAGCACGCGGCCGGCGGCGATCGAGAACGCCTTGGCGGCACGCTCGGGATTGGCGCTGACGGCGTACAGGCGGTCGCTGCCGCCCAGCCAGTCATGCAGGATCTGCCCGTTGAGCAGGGTTTCCTGGGTGCCGAAGGTCTTGGAAATCAGGATGCCGGCGGTGGTGGCCGGGTCCAGCGTGGCCAGCGTGCGCTGCATGGCGGCGCCGTCCACGTTGGAAACGAAATGCACGCGGAAGCGCGCGCCGGTGACCGGACGCAGCGCGTCGGCGACCAGGCGCGGACCGAGGTCCGAACCGCCGATGCCGACGCTGACGATGTCGGTGACAGTGGTCTTTTCCAGCGCGGCGATCAGTTCGCCCATCTGCGCACGCACCTGCGCGGCGGTGGCGAAGGCTTCTGCGGCGACCGGGGCGCCACTGACATCGCCACGCAGGGCGGTGTGCAGCGCGGCACGGCCTTCGGTGACGTTGACCGTCTCACCGCGGAACAGGCGCTGGAAGCCGCCGGCGACATCGCGCTCGGCGGCCAGCTGCAGCAGCGCGTCCAACGCCGCGCGGTCGTACTTCTGCCGCGCGAAGTTGGCATACAACGGACCGAGCCGCAGCCCCAGCGATTGTGCGCGACCGGGTTCGGCGGCGATCAGTGCGGGGATGCTCGCGCCACGCAGGCGCTGGGCATGGGAGTGAAGCGGGTCGAATCCGTTGGTCTGTGTCATGCGGCCTGGGTCGGGATGCTGTCGTTGGTGTGGGAGATCTGGTTGTTGCCGTCCACATATACCAACTTCGGCCGGAAGCTGTCAGCTTCTTCTTCACTCATGCTGGCGAAGGCGGCAATGATGATGATGTCGCCGACCTGAACGTGGCGCGCGGCGCCGCCGTTGAGCGAGACCACGCCGCTGCCCGCTTCGGCGCGGATGGCATAGGTCGAGAAGCGCGCACCGTTGGTGACGTCCCAGATGTGCACCTGCTCGAACTCGCGGATGCCGGTGGCCAGCAGCAGGTTGTCATCGATGGCGATGGACCCTTCGTAGTTCAGCTCCGAATGGGTCACGGTGGCGCGGTGGATCTTGGTCTTGAGCAGGGAGAGGTGCATGGCACGGGACGACGTAAAGGAAAGGGAAATTCTAGCACCCGGGGGCTAGATGGCAGTTACCAGGCGTGGCCCGCTGCCGGCGGTTCAGGCAGATGACGGGCCGTGGTTTATGGCGAACAGCCTTGGGGCAGGGTTTCCCTGGCTTGGCGGGACGGTGCGGGTTTGCGGGGGACGCCGTGAACCCATCCTTGGGGGCTTGGTCGCGGCATCCATGCCGCTCACACCCCCACAAACCCGCCCCGACCCGCCTTTTGACAGTGTGTCGTTGCCACGGGAAAAGCGGAGGGCGGCCTTTTGCCGTCAACTGGCCTCGATTTGGGTCATGCGTAACCGCACGCTGATCCGTTCACGGCGGTTGTTTGGGAACCAACCCTACCGGGGTCGCGGCGCCCGACTGTTGCCGACCAACGGTCTGCATTCCGCGTTTCCCGTGGTCTAAAGCCAACTGTCGGAGGGTCGGCCGGGGCGGGTTTGCGGGACCGTAGAAAACATGGATGTTTTCTACGAGCCCCCATGGACGGGTTCACGGCGTGTCCCGCAAACCCGCACCGGTCGGCCCAGCTCAGACCGAGGCTCAGCTATCGGCTGTTTGCCAGATTGCGTGAAGCAGTCGGCCTTGGGGCCGACTGGCAGGGATCCAGCGCAATCCCTTGCCGGCGCTCACCCAATCGCTATCAGAACTCGAGGTTGTCGATCAGGCGGGTGTTGCCGATGCGCGCGGCGATCAGGGCGACACGGTTGCCGTCTTCACTGTCGGCCGGCTCGGACAGGTCCGGCTTGCGGACCACGGCGTAGTCGACCTGGAAGCCGGCGGCCTGCAGGGCCGCGGCGGCTTCTGCTTCGATCAGGCTGCGGGTCTTGCCGGTGATGAAGCCTTCGCGCATGCCCAGCAGCACCTGGTGGATGGTGGTCGAGACCGGGCGCTGTTCGGCGTTGAGGTACTGGTTGCGCGAGCTCATGGCCAGGCCATCGGTTTCGCGCACGATGTCGCCGCCCACGATCTGGATCGGGAAGGCCAGGTCTTCCACCATCTGGCGGATCACCGCCAGCTGCTGGTAGTCCTTCTTGCCGAAGGCAGCCACGTCCGGCTGGACCTGGTTGAACAGGCGCGAGACCACGGTGCACACGCCGTCGAAGTGGCCCGGGCGGTGGGCGCCTTCGAGCAGGCTGGAAATGCCCGGCACGTTCACGCTGGCCGCCAGCTCCACCCCGAACGGGTACATCGATTCGACCGTGGGCAGCCACAGCACGTCACAGCCGGCCTGCTCCAGTCCGGTGGTGTCGGCTTCCGGGGTGCGCGGATAGCGGGTGAAATCTTCGTTCGGGCCGAACTGGGTCGGGTTCACGAACACGCTGGACACCACGCGGTCGGCGTATTGCTTTGCCAGGGTGACCAGTGAGTAATGGCCGGCGTGCAGGTTGCCCATGGTGGGGACCAGCGCGACGCGCAGGCCCTCGCGCTTCCAGCCGTTGACGACGGCGCGCAGGCGGGACAGTTCGGTGACGGTGTCGATCATGAGGCGTAGGCGTGTTCTGCGTCGGGGAAGGAGCCGTCGCGCACGGCGTCGGCATAGGCACGGACCGCGCCGGCGACCGACCCGCCTTCGGCAAGGAAATCCTTGACGAACTTGGGACGGCGGTGGCCGCTGTCCAGGCCGAGGAAATCGTGCAAGACCAGCACCTGGCCGTCGCACTGCGGGCCGGCGCCGATGCCGATGGTGGGCGCGGACACGGCGGCAGTGACCTCCGCTGCCACCGGAGTGGGCACGCACTCCAGCACGACCAGGGTGGCGCCCGCGTCGACCGCAGCCTTGGCATCTTCAACCAGCTGGCGGGCCGCATCTCCCCTGCCCTGCACGCGATAGCCGCCCAGGCGCAGCACCGACTGCGGGGTCAGGCCCAGGTGCGAACACACCGGGATCTCGCGCTCGACCAGGTAACGGATGATGTCCAGCTTGAAACCCGCGCCTTCGATCTTGACCATCTCGGCACCGGCCTGGAGCAGGCGCAGCGAAGCGTCCAGCGCGCGCTCGGGGGTGGCGTCGGCACCGAAAGGCAGGTCGGCCACCAGCAGCGCACGCTGCAGCACGCGGGCCACGGCGCGGGTGTGGTAGACCATGTCGTCGGTGGTCACCGGCAGGGTCGAATCGTGCCCCTGCACCACCATGCCCAGCGAATCGCCGATCAGGATCAGGTCGACGCCATTGGCGTCGAACGCACGCGCGAAGCCGGCGTCGTAGGCGGTCAGCATGACCAGCTTCTGGCCGTTGCGCTTGGCCTCGGCCAGTGCGGGGACGGTCCAGGGCTTGCTGTCTGCGTGGGTACTCATGAGCTGATAACCGGTGGCGATAAGCCCCGCATTATCCTCCTATTGGCGCGATCCCGCAGGCCTCGATACGCATCGCAGCGTCCCGCACGCGGCCCTGCCCCGGAATCATCGCCCCAGGGGCGATCTCGGCCAGCGGCAGCAACGCGAACGCGCGCTCGTGCAGGTAGGGGTGCGGCACCTTCAGCTGCGGCAGGTCGATCACCGCCTCGCCGTACAGCAGCAGGTCCAGGTCGAGCGTGCGCGGGCCCCAGTGCACGGCCGCATCGCGGACCCGGCCGAAGTCGCGCTCGATGCCCAGCAGGGCCTCGAGCAGTGCGATCGGTTCCAGCCCCGTCTCGAGCAGCGCGGCGGCATTGACGAACGCCGGCTGGTCTTCATTGCCCCAGGCCGGCGTGCTGTACAGCTGCGAGCGCGCCTGCAGCGTGGTCAGCGGCAGCGCGGCCATGGCCGCGAACGCCGCGCGGAGGGTCTGCGCTGCGTCGCCGAGGTTGGCGCCCAGTCCAATACAGGCCAGGGTCACGGCTTACTCGCCTGCATCGCCACCGGGACGACGACGACGGCGACGGCGCTTGCGCGGTGCCCCGTTTTCGTCCAGCTCGCCTTCGGCCTGCGCGGCGTCCAGCGTGGAATCCAGCTCGGGCCCGGATTGCAGCTGGGCTTCGCGCCAGAACTCCACATCGGCCTGGTGCTCGCTGGAGGCCACCTGGCGCAGCGCCAGGAAGTCGAACGCGGCACGGAAGCGCGGGTGGGTCAGGGTGCGCACCACGCGCTTGCGCTGGCGCGAGCTGAAACGGCCCTGCAGCAGCCAGATTTCCTGCATCGGCAGCGAGAACCGACGCGGCAGCGCGATGGTGGTCAACTGGTGCAGGGTGACCCGGTCGGCGGCACGGCGCTGCGCTTCTTCCAGCTGCACGCCCTGCTTCTGCAGGGTCGCCAGCGCGCGGCAGAACGCCGGCCACAGCAGCAGCGCGAACAGGAACGAGGGCGAGACCGGCTCGTCGTTGGCCACGCGCTGGTCGGTGTTGTGCAGGCCTTCGATGACCATGCGGCGCAGCGCGCCACTGCGGTTGCTGCGCAGCGCGGCGGCACTCTCCGGGAACAGCACGTCGAGCAGGCCGTAGCGCTCCAGCCCCTCGAAGCTGGCCACGCCGTGACCGGACAGGAACAGCTTGAGCACTTCTTCGAACAGGCGCGCCGGCGCGGCTTCGCCCAGCAGGCTGGCCAGGCGCGGCAGCGGTTCGGCGCTGGCGTCGTCGATCTGGAAGCCGAGCTTGGCGGCCAGGCGCACCGCGCGCAGCATGCGCACGGGATCTTCCTGGTAGCGCTTTTCGGGATCGCCGATGAGTTTCATCAGGCGCGCCTGCACGTCTTCAAAGCCGCCGGTGTAATCGCGTACCGAGAAATCCTCGATGGCGTAGTACAGGGCATTGCAGGTGAAGTCGCGGCGCACCGCATCGTCTTCGATGCTGCCATACACGTTGTCGCGCACCAGCATGCCGTTTTCCATCTCGCGGTCGCCGCTGCCATCGTCGATGTTGGCGCGGAAGGTGGCCACTTCGATGATTTCACGGCCGAACACCACGTGCGCCAGCCGGAAGCGGCGCCCGATCAGGCGGCAGTTGCGGAACAGCGACTTGACCTGCTCCGGCGTGGCATCGGTGGCCACGTCGAAATCCTTGGGGTTGCCGCCGACCAGCAGGTCGCGCACGGCGCCACCCACCAGGTAGGCGCCAAAGCCCGAGTCGCGCAGCCGGTACAGGACGCGCAACGCGTTGGGGCTGATGTCCTTGCGGGAGATGTTGTGCTGGTCGCGGGGGATCACGCGCAGACTAAACGGTGATGTAGCGGAGGAATTGATGTTGGCGCTTCCGGTTGAAGTTTCGGGATTGCCCAATGGCATCGAGGTCCATATACTAGCGCGCTGCGCAGTTCGCGACAAAGCATGCTCCCTTCGTCTAGAGGTTAGGACGTGGCCCTCTCAAGGCTAAAACAGGGGTTCGAGTCCCCTAGGGAGCACCATTTGCCGCGCCAGCCGACGAAAAACCCCGCCTTGGCGGGGTTTTTGCGTTGTGGGGCCGGGCCTCAACCCTCCATCTGCTCCAGCTCCTTGCCCTTGGTCTCGCGCACGTAGCGCAGCACGAAGAAGATCGAAGCCACCGCCGCCACCGTATAGATGCCGTAGGCGCCAGCCAGGCCGATGCCGGCCAGCAGGATCGGGAAGGTCACGGTGATGGCGAAATTCGAGGTCCACTGGGCCGCGCCGGCCACCGCCAGGCCCGAACCGCGGATCTGGTTGGGGAACATCTCGCCCAGCATCACCCACATGACCGGGCCCCAGGACATGTTGAAGAACACCACGTAGACGTTGGCCGCCACCAGCGCCAGTCGTCCCATGCCGTCGGACAGCTGCAGGTGGCCATCGGCCAGGGTGCCGCTGGCAAAAGCCACCACCATCAGCGCCAGCGCCACCGACATGCCGACCGAGCCGACCCACAGCAGCGGCTTGCGGCCGACCCGGTCGATCAGCACCACGGTCAGCAGGCAGGCGCCGATGCTGAGCGCGCCGGACAGCACATTGATCAGCAGTGCGTCGTTTTCGGAGAAGCCGACCGCCTGCCACAGCACCGCGCCGTAGTAGAACACCACGTTGATGCCAACCAGCTGCTGGAACACGGCCAGGCCGATGCCGACCCAGACGATGCCGCGCAGCTTGCCGGTGCCCTTGTCGACCAGGTCCGACAGCCGCGGGCGATGCTGGTCCTG
The DNA here is from genome assembly GCF_019091045.1 of Stenotrophomonas sp. GbtcB23. NCBI lineage: Bacteria > Pseudomonadati > Pseudomonadota > Gammaproteobacteria > Lysobacterales > Lysobacteraceae > Stenotrophomonas > Stenotrophomonas sp. GbtcB23. Next base: position 62,470 of record NZ_JAGXKC010000002.1, read on the forward strand.
GGCCAGCGAGCCTTCGATCTCGGCAATCTTGGCCTGGGCCTCTGCGGCGCCGTACAGCCGGGTCATCACGGCCAGCGCATCGGCGCGACGCCCCTTCACCACCAGGTAGCGCGGGCTTTCCGGGATCCCCAGCAGCAGCACCAGGAACAGGGCCGACGGAATGGCCTGCATCCAGAACATCCAGCGCCAGGCCTCCTGGCCCAGCCACAGCGGCTCGGTCGAGGCGCCGGCAGCGCGGGCCAGCAGGAAGTTGCTCAGGAAGGCGCAGAACAGGCCGCTGATGATGGCGATCTGCTGCACGGTGGCCAACCGCCCGCGGTACCGGGCCGAAGCCACTTCAGCGATGTACGCCGGCGACATCACGCTGGCGGCGCCGACCGCGAAGCCACCGATCACCCGTGCGATCACGAACGCCAGCGAGCTGTGCGCCGAGCCGGCGCCCAGTGCCGACAGCAGGAACATGACGGCGGCGATGATCAGCACCCCGCGCCGGCCGAGGCGGTCGCCCAGGCGGCCGGCGAAGAAGGCGCCGATCGCGCAGCCCAGCAGCATGGAGGCGACCTCGAAGCCGATCCCGGCCTCGCTGGACTGGAAGGTCTGCTTGAGGCCATCGACGGTGCCGTTGATGACGCCGCTGTCGAAGCCGAACAGGAAGCCGCCGATGGTGGCGACGCAGCTGATCAGCACGATGAAGGAGGTGTTCTCGCCGCGAGCGGCGTTGGCTGCAAGTGTGGTGGACATGAAGGGTCCTGGCAGGAGTGGGACAGCAACGGGTCAGCGCAGCGGGGTCTCGTCCGGCAGGTTCTCACACGCCCTGCCTGCCCACAAAGGGCTGCCAGGGCCTGATCTGCCTGCGTCTTGGCCGCCCGGGTGTCTACCGGTAGGCATCGGCATCTAACCGCACCCACCGGCTCCGGCGCATCGTGCACTGCGACAAAGCCGCAACTGTTCTAGAATTGTCCGGCTTACTGTCGGATCCAGATCCAGCCATGCCCTTTGTCGTCACTGAAAACTGCATCAAGTGCAAACACACCGATTGCGTGGAAGTGTGCCCCGTGGATTGCTTCCACGAAGGTCCGAACTTCCTGGTGATCGACCCGGATGAGTGCATCGACTGCACCCTGTGCGAGCCCGAATGCCCGGTCAACGCGATCTTCCCCGAAGACGACGTGCCCGCCGGCCAGGAAAAGTTCGTGGAACTCAACGCCGAGCTGGCCAAGGCCTGGCCGGTACTGACCGTGCGCAAGGACCCGCCCGCCGACGCCGGCGAGTGGGACGGCAAGCCGGACAAGCTCCAGTATCTGGAGCGGGGATAGGCAAAAAGGCGCCGTTGGCGCCTTTTTTGTTTGGATCGGTGGCCATCTGGAACCCACCGGGCCTGTAACGGTTCGGGGCCCATGGTTGATTGATCCGGATCCCAATGGGCCCGTAACAATTCGTAGCCCCGGCCGTTGGCCGGACACCGCGCGCAGCGCGGCCCAAGCGTCCGGAGCCGATGGGTTATCGCTTGCGGCCAACATCCCGGCGTTTAAAGGTTCCGAAACCGCCCGTCAGGCGTTCATGACGCCTGATGCACGGTTTCGTTTTGGTTGCACACCCGGATATACGGTCGCGACCGACAGCATGTCAGGCTCCGGACCCTTGGGCCGCGCTGCGCGCGGTGTCCGGCCAACGGCCGGGGCTACGAACCGTTACGTAACGCCCGCAAATCGGGATCAATCAACCATGGGTGGGCAACCGTTACGGGCCCATTGGGAACTGGATCAACCCACCATCTGCCCGGGACCGTTACGGATTGCCCCGAACGTTTACCGGCCCATCCGGGCCCACAGGCCCGGCCGGCGGCCGGACCCATGTCAGCATCATTGCGCCAGCTTCGCCTTCAGCTCACCCAGCAGCTTGGTCGGGGCTGCGCCAGTAGCCGGCAGGCCGCGCGGGTCGACGGCCGAAATGTAGGCGCCGGCTTCGACTGCGACCACGCGGATCAGGAAATCGCTGCCTTCGAAGGCCACGTCGTAGGAGCCCAGCAGCTGGGCCTTGCTGGCGACCTTCACGCCCTCAACCGACTCAAGCGCCGTGCCGACCTTGCCGAACACCTCGTCCTTGCTGCCCGGGACGGTGAAACCGGCATTGTTGGCGGCCGGCGCCTGGGACGAGGCCGGCTTGGCCGCCTGCGAGGCCAGCACCGGCACCTGCGCGGCCGGGCTGGCGCCCGGGGCGTTCAGATCCGGCGGGATTTCCAGCGGGCGCACTTCCGGCGCCAGTGCGTAGTCGCCCTTGACGCCGCGCTTGCAGCCGGTGACACCTGCCAGGGTGGCGGTGGCCAGAATCGCGAACGACAGCACGCGGATGGCGGAAACGGATTGACGCATGTGAATCTCCTGGGTCAGGCCACTGATGTCAGTGGCTGGAAAGGGCTTCGAGCGCACCGATGTCGGTGGCCAGGTGTTCGGCGGCGGCGTGGTGGGCGGCCGACAACGACAGCAGCGGCAGGCGCAGGCCGTGGCCGATGCCGATCCGGCGCAGCAGGTCTTTCACCGGGATGGGGTTGGGTTCCACCCCGCAGAATTCATGGAACGGCTCCAGCCGGGCATCCCAGGCCTCGGTGGCCTCGCGTTCGCCGGCCGCGGCCAGGTCGCACATGCGCCGGTAGGCACCGGGCAGCGCGTTCGAGCCGACCGAGATCAGCCCATCCACCCCCGACAGGATCGAACGGGCGGCCGTGCCGTCATCGCCACTGAGGATCGCAAAGGTCGGCGACCGAAGCGCCAACAGCGCCTGGACCCGGCCCACATCGCCCACCGCTTCCTTGATGCCCACGATGTTCGGGTGCGCGGCCAGCTCGGCCACCGTTTCCGGCAGCATGTCGCAGCCGGTGCGGCCCGGCACGTTGTACAGGATCACCGGCAGGCCGCCCTGGTCGGCCACCGCCCGATAGTGGGCGATCAGCCCGGCCTGGGTCGGGCGCACGTACGGCGGGGTCACCACCAGCGCGTGGGTCGCGCCGCTGGCCGCCGCCCGGCGGGTCTGCTCGATCGTTTTGGCGGTTCCGGACAGGCCGGTACCCGCCAGCACCGGAACCCGCCCGGCCACGGTTTTGACCGCACTGCGCAGCAGCTGGTCATATTCGTCATCGGACAGGGTCGCGGCCTCGCCGGTCGACCCGGCCACCACCACCCCGTGAACGCCACCCTCCAGTTGCAGGTGCAGCAGGCGCTGCCAACCGTCGGGATCCAATGCGCCATTGGCCTGGAAAGGCGTGGCCAGCGCGGTGATGAGACCGGAAAGGGACAAGGAAACGATGCTCGGAAGTAAGGGGGACGAACGCCGCTGGAAGCGCGGTCGGACGTACGTTGCATGTTACTTGCGGGTCGAAAGCGCGGGCAAGTATGCTGGACTCCGGCGAACGCGCCGTCGTCGGCGCCGTTCAGACTCATCCCGCATTACCGGAACCACCTTGACCGACACCACGCCGCGGCCTGCGCCGACCGAAAACCATCTCCTGATCAACGCCTACACGACGCATCCGGAGTCCCCCCTGCTGCCCGTCACCCGGCGCATCGCCGACAGCGGCTGCAATCTGGTCGATGCCCGCCTTGCCACCGTGGGCCGCGATGTCTCCGTCACCGCCCTGGCCACCGGCTCCTGGGACTCGGTGGCCAAGCTGGAAGCCATGCTGACCCGGCTCGAGCGCGAGGAAGGCCTGAAGCTGGTGTGGTACCGCACCGGTGCCAAACAGGCACAGTCCAACCTGCTGCCCTACATCGTGGAAGTGATCGCCGCCGACAAGCCCGGCATCCTGTTCCAGCTGGCCGATTTCTTCGACCGCCAGGGCATCACCATCGAAAACCTGCAGAGCACCCGCTACCGGGCCATGCAGACCGGCGCGGAAATGTTCTCGGCACAGGTCACCATCGGCGTGCCCGCCAACATGCACATCGCTGCCCTGCGCGACGATTTCCTCGAATTCTGCGACCACCTCAACCTGGACGCGATCATGGATCCGATGAAGTTCTGACGGCTTCGCGCGTTCATCACCAACGCGCGGTGTTTCATGCAGTTGTAAGACGCGTCACTCAGGCTCCGCAGCAAGGACCTCATGAACAACGGCGATACCCTGGACAGCACCACCCTCGCCCTCCCGCTGGCCCTGTCCGGCGGCGACCACACCACCCTCGGCGATCTCGCCGGCCAGTGGCTGGTGCTGTACTTCTACCCCAAGGACAGCACCCCGGGCTGCACCACCGAGGGCATCGACTTCAACGCCCTGCTGCCGGCGTTCAAGCGTGCCGGCGCCCGGGTGCTCGGCGTCTCCCGCGACTCGGTCAAATCCCACGACAACTTCTGCGCCAAGCAGGGCTTTGCCTTCCCGCTGGTCAGCGATGGCGACGAAGCGCTGTGCAGCGCGTTTGATGTGATCAAGCTGAAGAACATGTACGGCAAGCAGGTGCGTGGCATCGAACGCAGCACCTTCCTCATTTCGCCCGACAGTCGTATCGTGCAGTCGTGGCGCAAGGTGAAAGTGGCCGGCCACGCCGAATCCGTTCTTGAAGCCCTGAAGGCCGCGAAAGCCCAGTGATCCACCTGTACCCCACAATGGCCATCACCCTGCCCTGCAGGTCGTGATGGCTTGTCCCTGTTCTGCCACCAGGAAATGACGATGACCCGAGGCAAGCGCATCTACGTTCTGGATACCAACGTGCTCATGCACGATCCAACCGCGCTGTTCAAGTTCGAGGAGCATGATGTCTACCTGCCGATGCAGGTGATCGAAGAGCTGGACAACGGCAAGAAGGGCACGTCCGAAGCGAGCCGCAACGCCCGCCAGGTGAGCCGCTTCCTCAACGAGCTGGTGCAGGCCTCGGGCCTGGACAACCTGGCCGACGGCATTCCGCTGCAGCGCCCGAACGGGCTGCAGCTGCGCGGCAAGCAGAGCGTGGGCCTGCTGCGCTTCCAGACCAGCCACTTCGATGCTGGCAAGAGCTTCGGCGCGGTGATCCCGGACAACGCCATCCTCGGCGCGATCCTGGCCCTGAAGGAACAGGTGCCGGAGATTCCGGTGGTGTTCGTCTCCAAGGACATCAACCTGCGGATCAAGGCGGCCATCGCCGGGATCGTGTCGGAAGACTACGAGAATGATCGCGCGCTGGACGATTTCAGCCTGCTCTACACCGGCGCCACCGAGCTGCCGGAAGACTTCTGGAAGAAGCACACCGACGACCTGCGCAGCTGGAGCGACAAGGGCCGCACCAGTTACGAAATCCTGGCCAAGGATGACGAAGACTGGCATCCCAACCAGTACGCCTACCTGCCGGGCGACGATGAAGTCGAACTGCGGGTGGCCAAGGTCGATGGCAGCGGCAAGGTGATCCTGTCGCTGGTCAACGATTTCCGGCATGGCAGCCATGCGGTATGGGGCATCAGCGCACGCAACCGCGAGCAGAATTTCGCGCTCAACGCGCTGATGGACCCGGAGATCGATTTCGTCACCCTGCTCGGCACCGCCGGCACCGGCAAGACCCTGCTCGCGCTGGCCGCCGGCCTGGCCCAGACCATGGACCAGCAGCGCTACCGCGAAATCATCATGACCCGCGCCACGGTCAGCGTGGGCGAGGACATCGGCTTCCTGCCCGGCACCGAGGAGGAAAAGATGACCCCGTGGATGGGCGCGCTCACCGACAACCTGGAAGTGCTCACCCACACCCAGGAAGGCGGCGCCTGGGGCCGTGCGGCGACCAACGACCTGATCGCCAGCCGGATCAAGATCCGCTCGTTGAACTTCATGCGCGGGCGCACCTTCCTGTCGCGTTACCTGATCCTGGACGAGGCGCAGAACCTCACCCCGAAGCAGATGAAGACGCTGATCACCCGTGCCGGCCCCGGCACCAAGATCGTCTGCCTGGGCAACGTCGAACAGATCGACACGCCCTACCTGACCGAAACCACCTCGGGCCTGACCTACGCGGTGGACCGCTTCAAGAACTGGCCGCACAGCGCGCACATCACGCTGCGCCGTGGCGAGCGTTCGCGCCTGGCCGATTACGCTTCGGAGGTGCTGTGAACCGTTCCCTGACCCGTGCGTTGCTGCCACTGGCGCTGGCGGCCGTTGCAGCTGCCTGCACGCCTTCCAACACCCGCCCCGGGGCCACCGTGCCGACGGCGGTCAAGACCGGCCAGTCGTGGGTGGTCACCCGCCCGCTGGTGGTTGCCCAGGTCCTGGATACCTGCTCCCGTCCCAGCCCCGGCCAGACGCCGGGGCGGGTCACCGGCTACTGGGCACCCAGCCGCCAGCAGATCGAACAGCTGGAAAGCCGGTTGCCCACACTGGAAGCGCAGGTACCCAACGTCACCGATTTCGACCGCCAGTATGTCGGCATCGAAGTGGAAGGACGCAAGCTGATCTACCTCAACGCCTTCCACCTGCCCGACCACGGCGACATGGACCCCGCGCGCGAAGCGATCCGCGTGTGCGATGGTGGCAACCAGTTCTGGGGCGCGCTGTTCGATCCGACCAGTGGCGAGTTCTCCGAGCTGCAGTTCAACGGCGGCTTCGGCGGGTAGCGCCACGCCCTGCGCGGCTGCCGCCACGTCCGGGGCGGCATGGCACAATCGCGAAATGAGCCCTTCCACCCCCGTGTCCGTCCTCACCATCGCCGGTTCCGATTCCGGCGGTGGTGCCGGCATCCAGGCCGACCTGAAAGCCTTCGCCGCGCACCGCGTGCACGGATTGTCGGCGATTGCCGCGCTCACCGCGCAGAACACCCGCGGCGTGACCGCCGTGCACGTGCCGCCCCTGGATTTCCTGCAGGCGCAGATCGACGCCTGCTTTACCGACTTCGACATCCATGCGGTCAAGCTGGGCATGCTGGCCAACGCCGAGGTGATCGGTCTGGTCGCCGACGCGCTGGAAAAGCATCGCCCCACCCACGTGGTGCTGGATCCGGTGATGGTGGCCACCAGTGGTGCGCGCCTGCTCGAAGACAGCGCCCTGGACGCGCTGCGCACGCGGCTGCTGCCGCTGGCCACGCTGCTTACCCCGAACACCCCGGAAGCCGAACTGCTGCTCGGCCGTCGTATCGTCAGCGCCGATGACGCGGAGGATGCCGCCATCGCACTGCTCGACCTCGGCGCCGGTGCGGTATTGCTCAAGGGTGGCCACATGGCCGAAGGCGCGCGCGTGATCGATCGCTACTTCGATGGTGTCACCCGCGAGGAGTTCAGCCACGCCCGCCTGCCGGTAGACGCGCATGGCACCGGCTGCACGCTGGCCTCGGCGATCGCCGCGCAGCTGTGCTGCGGGTTGTCGCTGCCCAACGCCTGCGAAGCCGCCATCGACTACGTCGCGCGCGGCCTGCAGGGCGGTTACACGCCGGGCCGCAGCGCGGTGCTGGTGCTGGATCACTTCGGCGCGGCGTGCCCGGCATGACGCGCGCGCTGGCGGTACCGGTCCAGAGCGACGATGGCCATCGCTTCGAACTGATCGGGCGCGTGCCCGCGCAGCCGCGCGCGCAGCTGCTGTGGCTGCCGGCGCTGGGCGTGTCGGCGCGCAATTACCAGGCGTTCGCCGATGCACTGGCGGCATGCGGCATCAGCGTGTTCCTGCACGAGTGGCGCGGCAACGGCAGCAGCAGCCTGCGCCCGTCGCGCACGCAGGATTGGGGCTATCGGGAAATCCTCGAGCAGGACCTGCCAGCCAGCCTGGCGGCGGTGCGCCTGCACGGCAACGTGCCGCTGATCATCGGCGGGCACAGCCTGGGCGGGCAGCTGGCCTGCGTGTTCGCCGGACAGCACCCGGACCTGTTCGCCCGGTTCTGGCTGGTGGCCACCGGCACCCCGTTCTGGCGAACGTTCCCCGCCCCGCGCCGCTGGGCCCTGCCGCTGGTGTACCGGTTCCTGCCGTGGCTGGCGCAGCGCCAAGGCGTCCTGCACGGGCGCCGGCTCGGCTTCGGGGGCACCGAGGCGCGCGGCCTGATCCGCGACTGGGCACGCGTGGGCCTGAACAACCACTACGCCGGCACCGGCATCCACGCGGACCTGGAGGGCGGCATGCGGCGACTGCGCGGCCAGGCCAGCGCGGTGGTGATGGCCGACGACTGGTTCGCTCCGCCGGGCTCGATGCAGGGGCTGCTGGTGAAGCTGCCCCTGGTCGTTTCCACATTGTCGGTCCTGCCCGCAGGCGCACTGGGAACCCGGGCAGATCACTTCGCATGGATGAAGTCGCCGGAGGCCGTGGTGAAGGCACTTTTTCATTCATTTGAATGAAGTCCTTCACAAAAGCGTTGACGGATGCGGCGTCGATCCGCATAATTCCGCTCCTGTTGACGCGCCCGTAGCTCAGTTGGATAGAGTACCTGGCTACGAACCAGGCGGTCGGGAGTTCGAATCTCTCCGGGCGCACCATCAACAGGCTGGCAGTTTCGCCTCTGCCGGCAGCAACACCACAACGTGATGTAAATGCGCCCGTAGCTCAGTTGGATAGAGTACCTGGCTACGAACCAGGCGGTCGGGAGTTCGAATCTCTCCGGGCGCACCACTACATCGCGGCAACAACCAGACAATGCAAGCGCGCCCGTAGCTCAGTTGGATAGAGTACCTGGCTACGAACCAGGCGGTCGGGAGTTCGAATCTCTCCGGGCGCACCATTGCATCGAAGACGAAAAAAGGCAGCCACGGGCTGCCTTTTTCGTGTGCGCGTTCATGACCGGATCGGGTCGCCGGCACGTACCGCCGACATGGCCATCCGGTCCGCTTCGCGCGGGATCTCCGGCGCCGGGCAGCGGCCACCGGCATGCTCGTCATGCGCCAGCCAGTCATCGACCACGCCGCCGAGCAGGTCCAGCCGCAGTGGCAGGGTGATGTGGTCTTCGCCACGCATCTCGATGTAATGCACGCGCGGGCTGGCGGCGGCCAGCGCACGCCCCTGGTCCACCCGCACGTGTGCGTCATCCTGGCCGTGCAGCAGCAGCACGCAGGCGCGCGTATCGGCCAGCGCACGGGTCACGTCCACCGTGTCCAGATCCAGGTCCAGGCGCTGGCTCGCAGCGGCGATCACCGCATTGATGTCCTGTCCGCCGTAGCGCCAGCGACCATACGCGGCCATCGCCTGCGCCTTCCATGCGGTGGGCTGCAGCGACATCAGGTGCGGGATCATGCTGCGGATCGCCTCGCCGGCGTTGGCGAACGATTCCATCGCCACCACGCCGGTGACCCGATCGCCGAGCTTGTCGGCGGTGAACAGCGCGGTTGCCGCGCCGTAGGACACGCCGAACAGGTACAGCGGCCCGACCACTTCCCCACGGCGCTGCAGCGCGTCGATCACATCGATCACGTCATCGGATTCGAACGTCCCATAGCCCGACGGCCCGGCACCGGAATGGCCATGGTTGCGCAGGTCGATGGTCACCACCCGGTAGCCGGATTCGGCCAACTGCAGCGACCACGGCAGCATCGAATCGCCGTTCATCATCCAGCCGTGCAGCAGCACCACGGTGCCACGCGGCGCCTGCGGCTGGAACGGCTGCGGCAGGGCCAGCTGCAGCCCGGTGTTCAGGGGCTCGCCGTTGTCATGCTGCTGCGCCAGGTAGTGATAGCGCAGCCCGTAGCGGCCCGGATCGAAGGCGCGCCAGAACAGCGGCACGTCGGCGCGGCCGGTCACGAACCCATGGCGGTTGGGGACCGCCTCCACCGCTTCGGCGATGCGCGCGGTATCGAGCAGCGTGGAAACGCCGCCGGGCGCGACCAGGCGGTCGCTGAGCGAGGTGGAGGCAGCGGATGAGGTGAGCGATGAGCACGCGGCCAGCCACAGGCCGGCCCCGGCCAGCGCGAGCAGCAGCAGGCGTTTCATGGGCACAGGAGTTCACATTGAGCCGCGCAGCGTAGCGACGGCGCGCCGGGCGCTCTACCGCAACCAGATGACCAAACCGTGACACCCCAGCCGCGGTTCAGCCATCGGCGGTCACAGCCATGCCGACATCTGCCCCCACCACCCCTCCATCAACCCCGGCTGGCGCATCCGCTCGCGCCACCAGCGCAGCGCCGCGCCTTCCTCCCCGGTGCGCCAGGCCAGCCAGAAGGTCTCGTCCGGCTTGGGCTCCTCCACCTGCCGCACCACCAGCCGCCCCTGCGCCACCGCTGCCTGCACATAGGGTTCGGGCAGGAAGCCGAAGCCCAGCCCGGCGCACTGCAGGCGGAACTTGCTGACCGTATCTGGCACGGTCACCGTCTCCTGCCCCATCAGCAGCCCGACCGTGCGCGGCAGCAGCCGGCGCGCGGAATCGGCCACGGCAATGGCGCAGTGCGCGGCCAGCTGTTCCCGCCCGAGTGGTTCCGGCAGCGCCGCCAGCGGGTGTCCCGGCGCCACCGCGAACACGAACCGCACCACGCCCAGCGGCTCCACCACGTAGCCACCGCCACTGGGGCCCTCCCCGGCTGCGCCGACCAGTAGATCCGCACGCCGGTCCAGCAGCGCCTCCCACGTACCCGACAGGGCTTCGCTGATCAGGCGGATCCGGGTCTGCTCGGCGACCGTGCTGAAGGCCCGCACATCCTCGGCCAGCAGCGCCGGCTGGAACAGCGAATCCACCGCCACGGTCAGCTCGGCCTCCCACCCCGACGCCACCCGGCGCACCCGCATTTCCAGCTCGCGCGCCGCACGCAGCAGGTGCCGACCCTCGTCCAGCAACGCCACCCCAGCCTCGGTAAGGTGTGCGCGCGGGCCGATCCGGTCGAACAGCTGCACGCCCAGGTCCTGTTCCAGCTTGGACACCGTGTAGGAGATCGTCGAGGGCACCTTGTGCAGCTCCTTGCCGGCCGAGGCGAACGAGCCACGGCGGTCGATGGCATCCAGGATCTGCAGCGCGTCGAGGCTGAGCTTGAGCATTCGAATTTTTCGATGATGGCTTGCAAAACTATCCGTTTTTCAAGCGGCAGGCGCAAGCGGATACTGGCGCCAACAGGAAAGGGGCAGCACACACTGCCCCGGACCGCCATCGAAACCATCGAACACCCGAGGAGAACCACCATGCTGCAGATCCGCAAGAGCGCCACCCGTGGCCAGGCCAACCATGGCTGGCTGAACTCCCAGCACACCTTCTCCTTCGCCGGTTACTACGACGCGCGCTACACCAGCTTCGGCCCGCTGCGCGTGATCAACGAAGACAAGGTGATCGGCGGCCAGGGCTTCGGCACCCACAGCCACAGCAACATGGAGATCATCTCCTACGTGCTGGGCGGCGCGCTGGAGCACAAGGACTCGATGGGCACCGGCTCGGTGCTGCGCTACGGCTACGTGCAGCGCATGAGTGCCGGCAGCGGGGTCAGCCACAGCGAGTTCAACCACTCGGCCGACGAGACCGTGCATTTCCTGCAGATCTGGCTGTTCCCGGATACCGAGAACATCGCCCCGAGCTACCAGGAAACGCATTTCGCCCCGGACGCCAAGCGCGGCCAGTTGCGCCTGATCGCCTCGAAGGATGGCCGTGACGGTTCGCTGCTGATCCACCAGGACGCCAACATCTACGCCACGATCCTGGACGGCGACGACCGCGCCCACCTGGCCCTGGCCCCGCGCCGCGGCGCCTATGTGCAGGTTGCGCGCGGCCAGCTGCAGGTCAACGGCATCACCCTGGACACCGGCGACGCGCTGCAGATCACCGACGAAGCGCAGGTGACCCTGGAAAATGCCAGCGACGCCGAAGTGCTGGTGTTCGACCTGCCGCTGTAACCGCAGCGGCCCTCGCCAACGCCCCGAGCTGATCGGGGCGTTGTCGTGACTGGGCTCAGGCCGCGGGTACCGGGGCGTCGTCGGCAATCAGCTTCGCCTGCTTCAACTCCGCCCAGAGCACGGACGGGATCGCCACCGACATGGACGCCACGTTGGCCTGCACCTGTTCGGGCGTGCGTGCACCCGGAATCACCGCAGACACGACCTCTGGCGCATCCGCGAACTGCAGCGCCACGGTGCGCAGGTCGACGCCGTGGCGGTCGCAGATGGCCTGCACGGCCGCACGCTTCTTCGGCGCCCACTCGGGCACCTTGCCGTCGTAGAGGTACCGATCGCGGCCGGCCAGGTAGCCGGCGAGCAGCGGCGCACCCACCACCACCGACGCACCGTGCCGGGCGATGGCCGGGAAGGTGTCGTGCAACGCCTGATCGTGGTCGAGCAGCGAGTACTGGCAGGCGAGCAGGAAGATGTCCGGATCGGCTTCCTGGATCGCGCGCAGCGCCGGCTCCGGGCGGTTCACGCCAAATCCCCATGCCTTGATCAGGCCTTCCTCGCGCATCCGGGTCAGCGCGGGCATCGCGCCCTTGGCGGCCTCGGCGAAGCGCTGCTCCCACGGCATGCCAAGGTCCTTCTCGTTATCCGGCGACAGGTCGTGGATGAAGACCACATCCAGCTGCGCGACTCCCAGCCGGTTGAGGCTGTCTTCCACCGAACGACGAACGCCGTCGGCGGAATAGTCATAGCGGTAGTGGAACGGCGACGGGTCTTTCCACATGGTGTCCTGCAGCGCGCCAGCGGTGGCGGTGAGCAGTCGACCGACCTTGGTCGACAGCGTGTACTCACCCACCGGGTGGTTGTGCAGGTGATGCCCCATCCGCCGTTCGCTCAGGCCCAGGCCATACCAGGGCGACGTGTCGAAGTAGCGCACGCCTGCGGCATAAGCTGCGGCCAGGGTCTGTTCGCTTTGCGCATCGGTGGCCGGGGCAAAGCCGTTGCCGATGGCCACCCCGCCCAGCCCGAGGCGCGTGCGCGGCCGAAAGCGCTCGCCCTTGCCGGCGGCGTGGGTGGCCAGCGGCTGCGCGGCGCTGCGGCCCCGCGTTGGCAGCACGCTGCCGGGCGCGGCGGCGCCGGACTGCGCCAGCAACGGTGAACTGGCCAATGCGGCGGTACCGGCAGCGGCGGCGGAAAGGAAGTTGCGACGTGCGTTCACGGCGACTCCGGGTGCGGGGGGAGCAACCACCCTCGCAGAATGCCAGTGCACGGCGTGCGGGCAACACGTCAACGCTGCGGCAACAGCGCACAAAGAAAAAGGCCTTCGTACTTGCGTACGAAGGCCTTTTCTACAACTGGCGGAGCGGGAGGGATTCGAACCCTCGATACAGTTTTTGGCCGTATACTCCCTTAGCAGGGGAGCCCCTTCAGCCACTCGGGCACCGCTCCAGTATTCTGGTTCCGCCGCTTCGATGTTTCTTCTCAGCGGGGGCGCGAAGAATAACGTTTTTCACACCCCGAGGTAAAGCCTTAATCGGAAGAATTTTCACTTCCCGATGCATTCGGCTCGTCGCCTCGCTGGATGCGCTGGTAAATCTCTTCGCGGTGCACGGCCACGTCCTTCGGGGCGGTGATGCCAATACGCACCTGATTGCCCTTGACGCCGAGCACGGTGACGCTGACGTCGTTACCGATCATCAGGGTTTCGCCAACACGGCGAGTCAGGATCAACATTTTTGCAAGTCTCCAGGGAACCGGTGGATTTTCCCGACCGGCTCGGCGCCCAGCCAAGGAACGCCACACGACAAAGGGAAAAGATTAGCCATAGTACCGTCAGCCCTCCTGCGCCATCAAGGAGCAGGAGGATTCAGGCGTTCAGATACGAGGGGTGACCCAGTCGACGACGGCAGCCAGTGCAGAAGCAAGGGCGGGCCCGTCCTCGCCACCACCCTGGGCGAGGTCCGGGCGGCCGCCGCCCTTGCCCCCGATCTGACTGGCGATGTGGGACAACAGTTCCCCGGCCTTTACCTTGCCCGTTGCACTGCCGTTCACGCCGGCGACCAGGGCCGCCTTGCCGTCCTGGGTGCCGGCCAACACGATCACCGCATCGCCCAGCTGCTGCTTGAGGCGGTCGATTGCTTCACGCAGTGCCTTGGCATCGAAACCTTCCAGACGCGCGGCCAGCACCTTGACGCCTTTGACCTCAACTGCGCCAGCGCCCAGGTCGGCGGTCGCGCCCGCCGCCTGCTTGGCCTTCATGGCCTCCAGTTCGCGTTCCAGCTTCTTCTGGCGCTCGCCAAGCTGGCGGATCTTGTCGACCACTTCGCCCGCATTCCCGCCGAGCAGCGCGGCCGCTTCGGCGAGCTGGGCTTCTTCGTGGGCCACGTAGTCCAACGCGCCCTGCCCGGTCACCGCTTCGATACGGCGCACGCCCGAAGACACGCCGCCTTCGGAGGTGATCTTGAACAGGCCGATGTCGCCGGTGCGCGTTACGTGCGTGCCACCACACAGTTCAGTGGAGTAATTGCCCATCTTCAGCACGCGCACGTTTTCGCCGTACTTCTCGCCGAACAGTGCCATCGCGCCGAAATCGAGCGCTTCCTGCATGCCCATGTTGTGCACTTCGGCCGCATTGTTGGCGCGTACCTGCTCGTTGACCTTGCGCTCGATCACGGCAAGGTCCGCGGCACTGATCGGCTGGAAGTGCGAGAAGTCGAAGCGCAGGCGGTCCGGTGCCACCAGCGAGCCCTTCTGCTGCACGTGGGTGCCCAGCACTTCACGCAGTGCGGCGTGCAGCAGGTGGGTGGCCGAGTGATTGAGGATGGTGGCGCCGCGGCGCTGGTCGTCCACCACACCGCCCAGCACATCGCCCACCTTCAGGCTGCCCTGGGTGACGGTGCCGACGTGGCCGTGGAACTGGCCCGCGAACTTCTGCGTATCGGTGATCTGCAGCCGCACGCCGTTGCCGGCCAGGCTGCCGGTGTCGCCCACCTGGCCACCCGATTCGGCATAGAACGGGGTCTGGTCGGTCAGCACGATGACCTCGTCACCGGCCTGCACCGCGTCCACCGGACGCCCGTCCTTGAGCAGGGCCACCACGGTCAGGCCGTCGGCCTGCAGGCGGTCGTAACCCAGGAACGTGGTGGGCTTGAGCGTGGCGACCAGCTCGGCCGACAGCGTCACGCCGCCACCGAACTTGCCGCCCTTGCGGCCGTCCTCACGCTGCTTCTCCATTGCCGCATTGAAACCGTCGATGTCCACGGTCAGGTCGCGCTCGCGCGCGATGTCCTGGGTCAGGTCGAGCGGGAAGCCGTAGGTGTCATAGAGGCGGAAGGCATCCGCGCCCGGAATGACGCCATTGGTCACCTGCGCGGCGACGTCGTCGAAGATCTTCATGCCCGAATCGAGCGTCTGCGCGAAGCGCTCTTCCTCGGCCTGCAGCGCACGCACCACGGTCTCGGCCTGTGCCGGCAGTTCCGCGTAGGCCTCGCCCATCTGCTCGACCAGGGTCGGCACCAGCTTGCTGAAGAACGGCTGGCGCACGCCCAGCATCCAGCCATGGCGCAGGGCGCGGCGGATGATCCGGCGCAGCACGTAGCCGCGGCCTTCGTTGGACGGCAGCACGCCGTCGACGATCAGGAACGAACAGGCACGGATGTGATCGGCGATCACGCGCAGCGACTTGTTCTCCAGGTCGGCCATGCCGGTCAGTTCGCTGGCCTTGCGGATCAGCGCCTGGAACAGGTCGATCTCATAGTTGGTGTGCACGTGCTGCAGGATCGCGGCCAGGCGTTCCAGGCCCATGCCGGTGTCCACGCACGGTGCCGGCAGCGGCACCAGGGTGCCGTCCGGCTGGCGGTCGAACTGCATGAACACCAGGTTCCAGATTTCAATGTAGCGGTCGCCGTCTTCATCCGGCGAACCCGGCGGGCCACCGGCGATATGGTCGCCATGGTCGTAGAAGATTTCGGTGCACGGGCCGCACGGACCGGTATCGGCCATCTGCCAGAAGTTGTCCGAGGCAAACGGCGCGCCCTTGTTGTCGCCGATGCGCACGATGCGTTCTTCGGGAATGCCGACCATGTCGCGCCACAGCGCGTAGGCCTCGTCGTCGGTCTGGTAGACGGTGACCAGCAGGCGGTCGGCCGGCAGCTTCCAGACCTGGGTCAGCAGCTCCCAGGCCCAGGCGATGGCGTCCTTCTTGAAGTAGTCGCCGAACGACCAGTTGCCCAGCATTTCGAAGAACGTGTGGTGGCGCGCGGTGTAGCCGACCTGGTCCAGGTCGTTGTGCTTGCCGCCGGCCCGCAGGCAGCGCTGCACGTCCGCCGCGCGCACATAGCTGCGCTTCTCGGCGCCAAGGAACACGTCCTTGAACTGCACCATGCCGGAGTTGGTGAACAACAAGGTCGGATCATTGCCCGGCACCAGCGGTGCCGACGGCACGATGGTGTGGCCCTTGCCCTTGAAGAACTCAAGGAAATCGCTGCGGATCTGGGAGGTAGTGAATTTGACGGGTGCGTTCATGGGGGCTGGCTTCATGCGGGCCGGCCGGTCCTTCGCACACAGCCCCAATGGCCGGGTGTCGAGAGCAGGACCGCCGAAACCACAAAGGGTATCAGGCCCGGGCCCCCGGGACACGTCCGGGTGACGGGCGCGCTGTGCGCCCTTCAGTCATCCGGGTCGTAGCGGGTGGCACGACGGATGGTGTCGCCATCGAACCCGCGGCGGGCCAGCAGATCAGCGGCTTTGCGGCGCTGGGGCAGCTCCTGGGGGCCCGCCTCGCCAAAGCGGCGGCAGACCAGGTCCCGGGCGTTCTCTGTCCAGTCGCCTTCGAAGGTGTCCATGGCGGCGGCGACCTGCTCGCTGTCCAGCCCATGGGTGCCCAGTTCGGCGCGGATGTGGAGGGGGCCATAGCCGGTGTTCGCACGGATGCGGACCAGGTTCTCGGCAAAGCGGGTGTCATCCTGCCAGCCGGCCTCGGTGAGCTTGTCCACGGCGGCAGTGGCGGCGTCACTTTCGATGCCGCGGGCAGTGAGCTTGCGGGTCAATTCCTTGCGCGAATGCTCACGGCGTACCAGCAGGCCAAGCGCGCGTTGGACCGGGGTCTGTTCACGGACGCGGCGCTTGCGGCCGGGTGCCGGGGCGTCTGGGTCGTGCATGGGCACCTCGATGAAATGCGCCGTCCGTGGCGCTCCCCCCGTCGGGGGAAGGTTGAACCCCCGGGACAGGGCGAGCGTCACTGACGGCGCTGCCCTGCCCCGCAGGAAACTCACTCGGCGTCGTCGTCACCGTCGCTGTCACCGCTCTCACGGGCAGCCTCGGCCGGCTGGAACTTCTCGCGCAGCTCGGCTTCCAGGCGCTGGGCCACCTGCGGGTTGTCGCGCAGGTAACCGCGGGCGTTGTCCTTGCCCTGGCCGATGCGCTCTTCGCCGTAGCTGTACCAGGCGCCGGCCTTCTCGACCAGCTTGGCTTCCACGCCCATGTCGATCAGTTCGCCTTCGCGGCTGATGCCTTCGCCGTACAGGATCTCGGTGATGACCTGCTTGAACGGCGGCGCCAGCTTGTTCTTGACGACCTTGATCTTGGTCTGGTTGCCGATGATCTCGTCGCCCTTCTTGATCGCGCCGATGCGGCGGATGTCCAGGCGCACCGAGGCGTAGAACTTCAATGCGTTGCCGCCGGTGGTCACTTCCGGGCTCTGGCCCGGCATCATCACGCCGATCTTCATGCGCAGCTGGTTGATGAAGACCACCAGCGTGTTGGAGCGCTTGATGTTGCCGGTCAGCTTGCGCAGCGCCTGGCTCATCAGGCGGGCCTGCAGGCCCGGCAGCTGGTCGCCCATTTCGCCTTCGATTTCGGCCTTCGGGGTCAGCGCGGCGACCGAGTCGACCACCACGATGTCCACCGAGCCGGAACGGACCAGCATGTCGGCGATTTCCAGCGCCTGCTCGCCGGTGTCCGGCTGGGACAGCAGCAGGTCGTCCACGTTCACGCCCAGCTTGGCGGCGTAGATCGGGTCCAGGGCGTGCTCGGCGTCGATGAAGGCAGCGGTGCCGCCCTTCTTCTGGCATTCGGCGATCGCCTGCAGGGTCAGGGTGGTCTTGCCCGAGGACTCCGGACCATAGATTTCCACGACACGGCCCTTCGGCAGGCCGCCGATGCCGAGCGCGATGTCCAGCATCAGCGAACCGGTCGGGATGACCTCGACGGCCTCGATGACACGGTCGCCCATGCGCATGACGGAGCCCTTGCCGAACTGCTTTTCGATCTGGCTCAGGGCGGCGGTCAGGGCACGCTTTTTGTTCTCGTCCATCGGATTGGTCCTTGCAGAGGTCATGTCGTTGGAGGTGTTGTCTTTGGAGGTCTTCTTGGCCACGGGGTCACTTTAAGGTTGGCGTATCGCACAGGCTGAGATTCTGCCCGGCGTTCGGAAAAAAATTATCGGACATCCGTACCAACCTCAGCCAAACCAGAGAATCGCCACAAAAGACCGTGCATGTCGTGCGTTGAAGAGATCAGCGGTTCGGGCGCAGCAGCCCGCAATAGAGGCCTTCAATCGCGAAGTCCTGGTCGGGCAGCACTTCGATCGGCTTGTAATCGGGATTGCGCGGCAGCAGCCGGATCCGGTCCTTGCCCATCTTCAGCAGCTTGACGGTGATCTCGTCATCGATGCGCGCCACCACGATCTGGCCCGAGCGGGCGTCGCGGGTACGGTGCACGCCGATCAGGTCGCCGTCGAAGATGCCTTCGTCGATCATCGAGTCGCCCTGGACCTTGAGCAGGTAGTCCGGCGCGGGCGAGAAGAACACCCGGTCGAGCACCACGAAATCGTCCGAACCGATGTCCGCCCCGATCGGCAGGCCGGCCGCGACCCGGCCCAGCACCGGCAGCCGCAGCACGTGGTCGGGCAGCGCGGGCACTGCCAGCGAGGCCGGCAGGCCGTCCTGCAGCGGCGGCGCCTGCACCAGCCGGATACCGCGCGCCTGGCCGGGAATGCGACGGATCGCCCCGGCCTGCTCCAGCGCTTCCAGGTGGTACTGCGCGGCCCGCACGCCCTTGAAGCCGAACGCACGGGCGATTTCCGTCTGCGACGGCGGCGCGCCGTCGGTCTCGATGCGCTCGGCGATCAACTGCAGGATCGCCTGCTGGGTATCGGTAAGGTCCATGGTTAGTAGTATTACTACTAACACCCGACACACGCAAGCCCCGATTAGAAAAAAGCAACGCCCCCCCGTATCCCGATCTGGCCGCGAGCCCGTAGCAACTCGTAGTGCCGACTGTCAGTCGGCAACCGCGCGCAGCGCGGCACAGGCATCCGAAGACGGCCCACCATCATCCGGCACGCCCCAACCGGCGTTTACACGATCCGGAGCCGCCCCTCAGGCGTCAATGACCCCGAAACGGAGAGCGGACACGCATGGCGTGTCCCTACGCGCCTGGCAGGCGGTCGCCGGCCATCACGGATTCCGCCCCGACCGCCAGATCGACACCAGTATCCACACCCCGCAGAACCCCGCCCCCACGAACCCGGCCACGCCCAGCGCCAGCAGCCAGCGGCTCGACAGCCCACCGACGCTGTGCATCACGATCGACGACCCAATGATCAGCGCAGCGGTGACAATCCCCACCACCAGCCGGTTCGCCGCCCGGTTGACCTGCTCGCCGAAGCCCTGCAGCGCAGTCGTCTCCACCTTCAACTGCAAACGGCCCCGCCGCGCCATCTGCACCAGCTGGCGGACATCGCGCGGCAGGTCACCGGCCAGGTCCAGCAGCCCGGCCACGCTGCGCTTGCCGCGCTTGAGCAGGGCCGACGGCGCGAACCGTTGCCACATCACCCGCTCCAGGAACGGGCGCGCGGCGGTGGCCATGTCGAACTGCGGGTCGAGCTGGCGGCCCATGCCTTCCAGCGTCAGGAACGTCTTGATCATCAGCGCCAGGTCGGCCGGCAGGGTCAGCGCGTACTGGCGCAGCAGCTGGGTGATGTTGCCCAGCATCAGGCCCATGTGCAGGTCCTTCAGCGGCACGCCCCGGTACTGGTCGACGAAGGTACTGATGTCCTGCTGCAGCCGCGATTCGTCCACGTCCACGCCACCGGACCAGTCCAGCAGCACGTCGGTGACCGACTCCGGCTCCTGGCTGACCAGTCCGTGCAGCAGCTGCGCGACCTGGAAGCGGCGCTGCTCGGAGATCGCCCCGACCATGCCGAAGTCGATCACGCCGATCCGGCCATCCCGCAGGTAGATGATGTTGCCCGGGTGCGGGTCGGCGTGGAAGCAGCCGTCCTCGAGCACCATCTTGAGCACGATGCGGCCGCCGGTGCGGGCCAGCCGGACCCGGTCGAGCCCGGCCGCATCCACGCCGGCGAGGTCGCGGCCGGGGATGCCGTCCACGAAGTCCTGCACGTTGAGACTCTCGCAGGTCCACTGCCAGTGCACCTTGGGAATCAGGATGTCGTTGCGCCCGGCGAAGTTGCGCGCGATACGCTCGGCATTGCGGCACTCGGCGGCGAAATCCAGCTCGCGCCGCAGCGACACCTGGAACTGCTGGACCACCTCGGCCGGCCGGTAGCGGCGCATGTCCGGCAGCCGCGCTTCGACGATTTCGGCCAGCCGCGCGAGCAGGCGCAGGTCGGCTTCGATCACCTCGCGGATGCCGGGGCGGCGGATCTTCAGCACCACCTCGCTGCCATCGTGCAGCGTGGCCCGGTGCGCCTGGGCCAGCGAGGCCGCCGCCAACGCGGTTTCATCGAGCCAGGCGAACACCTCGGTAGCCGGCGCGCCCAGGTCGGCTTCCAGCTGCTCGCGGACCTGCGCATACGGCAACGCCGGCACCGCGTTCTGCAATTCGGAGAATTCGGCGATCCAGTCCGGCGGGAACAGGTCCACGCGGGTGGCCAGCACCTGGCCGAGCTTGACGAAGGTAGGGCCGAGTTCTTCCATCGCACGGCGCACCCGCACCGGGGCGGTCATGCGCAGGATCTGCTGGGTATCGTTCCAGTGCAGCAGGCGGCCGGCACGTTCCAGCACGTCGGCCAGGCCGATGCGGCGCACCAGGTCGCCGAAGCCATAACGGATCAGGACCGAGGCGATTTCCTGCAGACGCCCCAGGTCACGGACGGTTCCCAGCGTTTCCCACATCGGTGCACCCTCGTTCGACAGCAGGGCTCAGGATGTCACAGCGCCGGGAAAATTCCCGTCAGCGCCTGCTGCACGGTCTGCCGGCGGATGGCTTCGCGGTCGCCCTCGAACTGGAACAGCTGCGCGCGGGCATAGCCACCGCGCTGCTTCCAGCCGATCCAGACGCTGCCCACCGGCTTGTCCGGGCTGCCGCCACCGGGGCCGGCGATGCCGGTCACGGCCACGGCCATGCCGGCACCGGAATTGACCAACGCGCCAGACACCATTTCCAGCACGGTTTCGCGGCTGACCGCGCCGAACTGCTCCAGGGTCTGCGCGCGCACGCCCAGCAGGCGCTGCTTGGCCTCGTAGCTGTACACCACCATGCCGCAGTCGAAGAACGCCGACGAGCCGGCGATGTCGGTCATCGCCTTGGCGATCCAGCCGCCGCTGCAGCTTTCGGCGGTGACCAGCTGCAGCGCAGCCTGCTGCAGGCGCTGTCCGACCTCGCGGGCGAGATCGGACAGTTCGGTGTCGGTGGGTACGGTCATGCCAGCGTTTTAACCCGGTTGCCTACCTGGTGTCACGTGCGCAGGGGCATGGCGTTGACACGCATGGCGTGTCACTACGATCCATGGTCGCTTGGCGTAGGGACACGCCATGCGTGTCCTTGGGACGCCTTCACCATTCGGGCAGTTTTTCCGGAAGCAGTGCGCGGATCGGGGCGCCGTCGTCGGCGGCAGCCAGTTTCTCCGCTTCGGCGATCGGGATCTCGACCTGCAGCAGCCAGCCGTCCTCGTCGCTGCGTTCGCCGCGCACCACTTCCAGCTGGTGCAGGCGCGAACGCAGGCGGCCGGCGGTCGGCGGCAGGCGCAGGTCGCCACTGACGTGCTGCAGGCCCAGGCGCTTGCCCAGCACCGATTGCAGCAGGTCCAGGCCCAGCCCATCGCGGGCCGAGATCCAGACGCGTTCACGGCGTGCGGTATCGGGAATGCCGTCCTGGGCGTCGTGGCGGACCTCGCTGCCTTCGATGCGGTCGATCTTGTTGAACACCAGCAGCTGCGGCAGTTCGCCCGCACCCACTTCATTGAGCACTTCGTCGACCTGCGCGATGCGCTCCTCACGGTGCGGATCGGCCGCATCGACCACGTGCAGCAGGAAGTCGGCCTCGCGCGCTTCGCTCAAGGTCGCGCGGAACGCGGCCACCAGTTCGTGCGGCAGGTCGCGGACGAAGCCCACCGTATCGGCCAGCACCACGTTGCCGCCCGGCACCGCGATGCGGCGCACGGTCGGGTCCAGGGTGGCGAACAGCTTGTCGGCGGCGTACGCCTCTGCACCGGTCAGCGCATTGAACAGCGTCGACTTGCCGGCATTGGTATAGCCCACCAGCGCCACGCGCGGCAGTTCGCTGCGCACGCGGGCACGGCGCATCTGGGTGCGCTGCACTTCGACCTTTTCCAGCCGCTTCTGCAGCTGTTCCACCCGCTTCTGCAGCAGGCGGCGGTCGGTTTCGAGCTGGGTTTCACCCGGACCGCGCAGGCCGATGGCACCGCCGCGCTGGCGCTCCAGGTGGGTCCAGCCACGGACCAGCCGGGTGGACATGTGGCGCAGCTGCGCCAGTTCCACCTGCAGCTTGCCTTCGTGGCTGTGCGCACGCTGGGCGAAGATGTCCAGGATCAGGCCGGTGCGGTCGATCACCCGGCGCTCCAGGAAGCGCTCCAGGTTGCGCTCCTGCGAGGGCGAGAGCGCATGGTTGACCAGCACCAGGTCGGCGCCGGTGGCCTCGGCGGCCGCCTTGATCTCGTCCAGCTTGCCCGAGCCGATCAGGATCGACGGGTTGGGCCGGTCGATGCGCGCGGTCAGGGTGGCGGCGATGCTGGCCCCGGCAGAGCGGGCCAGATCGGTGAACTCTTCCAGCACATCGTCTTCCAGCCGGCCGGAATGCGGCTGGATCAGGAGCGCGTGTTCGCCTCGCTTGGAACGGTCAAACACGCGCGTCTCCGCAGTTGCTTACTTCATTCAACGTCGTCTTCTTCCTGGGCGCCGTCGGCGCCACCTTCATTGGACTGCACATAGCCACCACCGGGGCCCACCCGGACGTTGCGTGCCGGCACCACGGTCGAAATGGCGTGCTTGTACACCATCTGGCTGACCGTATTGCGCAGCAGGACAACGAACTGGTCGAACGATTCGATCGTTCCCTGCAATTTGATGCCATTGACCAGATACACCGACACCGGCACGCGTTCGCGCCGAAGTGCATTCAGAAACGGATCCTGCAGCGATTGCCCCTTGGACATTGCACACTCCTCATTATTGTTTTTATGGTCTTCCGGCAACTGCCACGGCCCCCGCCACCGGAACCCCCGATGGTACACGGGCCAAGGGCAAGGCGCTGTGGCTCAACGGGCAACAAAGGCCGCTACGGCATCTGCCAGGGAATCCCCGTCTACATGGGGATCGAACCAGCGTGCATCAAGCTCGCCGCGCAGCCAGGTCAACTGGCGCTTGGCCAGCTGCCGGGTGGCCTGGATGGCCTTGTCGCGGAAGTCACGGGCACTGCCCTGCCCGTCCAGGAACTCCCAGGCCTGGCGATAGCCGACCGCCCGGACCGCCGGCAGGTCCAGCGGCGCCGCCACCGCCGCCATCTCCGGCAGAGCACGCAGTGCCCGCACCTCGTCCAGGAAACCCTGGGCGAGCATGTTGTCGAACCGGGTTTCGATGCGCTGGTGGAGCACGCTGCGCTCGCGCGGGGCCAGCACCAGCTTCAGGCAGCGCACTGGCAGCCGATCCACGCCGGGCAGCTTCTGCCATTCGCTGATCGGCGTGCCGGTGAGGCGATACACCTCCAGCGCGCGCTGGATGCGCTGCGGGTCGGTCGCATGGATGCGCGCTGCAGCGGCGGGGTCGATCCCGGCCAGCTCAGCATGCAGGGCGGGCCATCCGCGTTCAGCGGCCTCGGCACCAATCGCCACGCGGGTAGCCGGGTCGGCCGGCGGCATCGGCGACAGCCCCTGCAGCAGCGCGCGGAAGTACAAGCCGGTGCCGCCTGCCAGGATCGGCATGCGTCCGCGCGCGACGATGTCGGCCACCACGCGGCCGGCATCAACGGCGAATTCCGCCGCTGAATAGGTCTGCCACGGATCGCGCAGGTCGAGCAGGTGGTGTGGCGCCTGCGCGCGCTCGGCGGCATCGGGCTTGGCCGAGCCGATATCCAGCCCGCGATAGACCAGCGCCGAATCAACGCTGACGATCTCTCCGTCCAGCTGCCGCGCCAGTGCGATGGCGGTGGCGGTCTTGCCCGACGCGGTCGGGCCCATCACCGCGATCGCCAGCGGGCGCCGGTCGGCGCCCATCAGCCCTCGTCCGGCCAGCGCGGCATCGCCGGCGCGGCGTCCACCCGCGGCATCGGCACCGCATCGACCGCTGCCCACACTTTCAGGGCGTCCACGGTGGCGGCGACGTCGTGCACGCGCAGGATCGTCGCGCCGCGCTGGGCGGCGATCAGGTGCGCGGCGACCGAACCGGCCACGCGCTCGCGCGGCGCCTCGCGCCCGGTCAATTCGCCGATGCTGCGCTTGCGCGACAGCCCGGCCAGCATCGGCACGCCCAGTTCCAGGAAGCGCGCCGAGCGCGCCAGCAGGATCATGTTGTGGTCGGTGGTCTTGCCGAAGCCGAAGCCCAGGTCGATCACCAGGTTCTTCCTTGCAATGCCGGCCATCTCGGCCGAGAACATCCGATCGACCAGGAAGCGGTGCACCTCGGCCACGACGTCGTCGTAGTGCGGAGTGTCCTGCATGCTGCCGGGCTCGCCCTGCATGTGCATCAGCACCACCGGCACGCCCAGTTCGGCAGCGGCGGCCAAGGCCCCGTCCTGACGCAGCGCATGGATGTCGTTGATCATGCCGGCACCAGCGGTCACGGCCGCGCGCATCACCTCCGGCTTGAAGGTGTCGATGCTGATCGGCACCTGCGTCTGGCGCGCAAGCTGTTCGATCACCGGGACCACCCGGCGCAGCTCTTCTTCCAGTGGCACCGGTGCGGCACCGGGCCGGGTCGATTCACCGCCGATGTCGAGCAGGTCGGCGCCTTCGGCCACCAGTTGCAGTCCATGGGCGACTGCGGCTTCGGTATTGTCGTGCGCGCCGCCATCCGAGAACGAATCCGGGGTGACGTTGACGATGCCCATGACGCGCGGGCGGTCCAGCCGCAACACGCGGCCGGCGCAGTCCAGCTGGGGAGAAGTATCGAACATGGGCTTTCCACGAAATACGCCAGCGCCTAGTTTACGCCGGCGTACCCCGGTAACCTGCGGCCTGCGGGGTTTGGCGGGCTAGAAATCGCCCAGCTTGGCCTCGTCGGTCGGCTTGGCCAGCCATTCGGCGAGGTCGCTGCCGATGGCGGTGACAACCCGTTCCAGCACGTCGCAGGAGCCTTTGAACCCGCCGAATGCGCCGCCGCGGGAAACCCGTCGCGCGGTCACGGTGGCAACCTTCTGGCCGTCCTGCGTCAGCACGCCGCGCACGGTTGCCGACTTGAAGTGACCGCTGAAGGCGTTGCCGGCACTCTGTGCCTCCACCAGCTCCAGCTTCAGCGCCCGACCCGTGGAGACGGGCTGCGCATCGAACGCGATCGTATTGCCGAATTTCGGGGCGTTGCTGCCCAGCGAGGTTGCAAGCTGCGCCCCCATGCGGCATTCGGCCTTGATGTTATCGGCGATGTAAGCGGACTCCGAGAACGGAATCGGATCCTGCACGTGGATGGTGTCCGCCATGGCAGGCGTGGCAAGGCAGAGCAGCACGGCTGTCGCCGCGTACCGTGAGTGACGCATGGTATTCCCCCTGGAATGTTGGCCGCGGCTGCCTCATGCAACCGCGCCCGCGCATCGTGCCGATTGCCACGCAGCGGCGCAAGGGCTCAGCGGCGGCGGCGCTTGCGGTCGAGGTACAAGGTCTTGGCCACGCTCAGGCCGATGCCGATCACGATCCCTACGATGCCTCCGAGCAGGTAGTTTCCACTGAGCAGGCCTGCGGCGGCACCGACCACCGTGGCGATCACCATTTCCGTGGTGTGCGAGACCGGGGGCGGCGGCGTGGACATGGATACTCCGGGACAGGTGTGGGGCAAGCCACATTGTCGCCCGGATCGCCCGCGCCAGAAACGATGAAGGCCGGGTTTCCCCGGCCTCCATGCGTTACCTGTTCATCGTCAGAGCTGTTCGGCAGGCCCGGCGATCGGCGTCACCGGACGGGCGTCGCCGCCCTTGTCGTTGTTGTTGCTGCCACCGTCCTTGTTGGACTTGCCCCAGCCCATCGGCGGCGGCGGATCGCGGCCTTCCATGATGGCGTCGATCTGCGGCGCATCGATGGTCTCGTACTGCAGCAGCAGCTGGGACATCGTGTGCAGCTTGTCGAGGTTGGCCGTGACCAGCTCGGTGGTGCGGGCGTAGGCCTTGTCCAGGATGCTGCGCACCACTTCATCGATGCGGCGCGCGGTATCGTCGGACACGCTCTTGTGCTGGGTCACCGAACGGCCCAGGAACACCTCATCGTCCTCTTCGCCATAGGCGATCGGGCCGAGCTCGTCGGACAGGCCCCACTTGGTAACCATGTTGCGGGCCATCTTGGTGGCGCGTTCGATGTCGTTGGAGGCACCAGTGGTGACCTTGTCGGCGCCGAAGATCAGCTCCTCGGCGACGCGGCCGCCGTACAGCGAGCACAGCTGCGATTCGATCGCCACGCGGTTCATCGAGTACTTGTCGCCTTCCGGCAGGTACATGGTCACGCCCAGCGCGCGACCGCGCGGGATGATGGTGACCTTGTAGACCGGATCGTGCTCGGGCACCAGGCGGCCGACGATGGCGTGGCCGGCTTCGTGGTAGGCAGTGAGCGTCTTTTCTTCCTCGCTCATGGCCATCGAACGACGCTCGGCACCCATCAGGATCTTGTCGCGGGCACGGTCGAAGTGCTCCATGCGCACTTCCTTCTCGTTGCCGCGTGCGGCAAACAGCGCCGCCTCGTTGCACAGGTTGGCCAGGTCGGCGCCGGAGAAGCCCGGGGTACCGCGCGCGATCACCATCGGCTCGACATCGTCGGCCAGCGGCAGCTTGCGCATGTGCACCTTGAGGATCTGCTCACGGCCCTTGACGTCGGCCAGCCCGACCACGACCTGGCGGTCGAAGCGGCCCGGGCGCAGCAGCGCCGGGTCCAGCACGTCGGGACGGTTGGTGGCGGCAATGACGATCACGCCCTCGCCCCCCTCGAAGCCGTCCATTTCCACCAGCAGCTGGTTCAGGGTCTGCTCGCGCTCGTCATGACCGCCACCCAGGCCGGCACCGCGATGGCGGCCGACGGCGTCGATTTCGTCGATGAAGATGATGCACGGGGCCTGCTTCTTGGCCTGCTCGAACATGTCGCGCACGCGGCTGGCGCCGACGCCGACGAACATTTCCACGAAGTCCGAGCCGGAGATCGAGAAGAACGGAACCTTGGCTTCGCCGGCGATGGCACGGGCCAGCAGGGTCTTGCCGGTACCGGGCGGGCCGACCATCAGCACGCCGCGCGGGATCTTGCCGCCCAGCTTGGTGAACTTGGTCGGATCGCGCAGGAAGTCGACCAGTTCGCCGACCTCTTCCTTGGCTTCGTCGCAGCCGGCGACGTCGGCGAAGGTGACCTTGATCTGGTCTTCCCCCTGCAGCTTGGCGCGCGACTTGCCGAAGGACATCGCGCCCTTGGCACCGCCGCCACCGCCCTGCATCTGGCGCATGATGAACAACCAGAAGCCGATGATCAGGATCACCGGGAGGAAGTTCATCAGGATCGCGCCCAGCGAGATGCCGCTGGACGGCTCTTCCTGGACGATTTCCACGTTCTTGGCGCGCAGGATGTTGATCAGGTCGCGGTCCATCGGCGCGGTGATGGTGGCCGACTGGCCGCTGCGCGTGGTGTACGAGATCTGGTTGGTGCCGCTGCGCATGTCGCCGCTGAAGGTGACCTTCTGGACGTTGCCGCCATCCACCTGGTCCAGGAACTGCGAATACGTGGCGCCCTGGGCACCGGCGCCGCTGCTCTTTGGCGAGAAGCTCTGGAACACCACCATGAGCACCACGGCGACGACCACCCATAGCAGGAGGTTCTTGGTCAAGTCGTTCATCCTCATTGGCTCCGGTGTTCCTCTAATGCCTGACGCAATTGGTATGGTTGAGCTTACTTGATCTGGGTGCGTTTGCCCTGCCCCAAGGCATACACCTCGGGCGAGCGCTTCCGGGACGCTTCAGGCTTGCGGATCACGACCTTGTCGTACCGGCGGCGCATCTCGCGCACGTAGTCGTCAAAGCCCACGCCCTGGAACAACTTGATCAGGAACGCGCCACCCGGCTTGAGATGGTTGTCGGCAAAATCCAGCGCCAACTCCGCCAGGTGCATCATCCGCGGCTGGTCTACCGCGTCCATACCACTTTTATTGGGGGCCATATCCGAGAGCACAAGGTCTACCGGCTGGTCCCCGAGCATGGCTTCAAACTGCGATAGGACGGCCTGCTCCCTGAAGTCCCCGTGAAGGAACTCCACCCCGGCCAGCGGCGGCATCTCCAGGATGTCCAGGGCCAGCACCCTTCCGGTGTCGCCGATCTGGCGCCGGACCTGCTGGGACCAGCCCCCCGGGGCGGCGCCCAGGTCGACCACGACCATATGCGGCTTCAGCAGCCGGTCACGCGCGAGCAGCTCCTCCAGCTTGTAAGCCGCGCGCGAGCGCATGCCCTCGGCCTGGGCCTTCTTCACAAAGGGGTCGGCGAAGTGTTCTTTCAACCAGCGTTGGCTGCTCTTGCTGCGGGAAACCATTGGAGATAGGGCCGGACGGGGTGGTCATGATACCCTGATCGCCCCAGTTAACCGCTTGTTCCTGAATGTCTATTGTCCTGACCTCCTCCCAGACCCGCTTCCTCCGCGGCCAAGCCCATGGTCTGAACGCCCTGCTGCAGATCGGCGGCAAGGGGGTCACGCCGGCCTTCCTGGCCGAGCTGAACGAGGTGCTGGAGCGCCACGAACTGATCAAGGTGAAGGTGGCCGCGGAAGACCGCGATGCACGCGACGCCATGATCGCCGAGCTGGTGCAGGCCTCCGACAGTGCGCTGGTGCAGCGCATCGGCCACGTGGCCGTGCTCTACCGCCCCAGCAAGGAACAGCGCCAGATCGTGCTTCCGCGCGGCTGATCGCCATGCAGCTGAACCACGAAATCCCGGATTTCGCCTATGCGTTCCGCATCGTCGGCGCCGACTCGGTGGTGTTCGAAGACCGCGTGAACGCCGGCACCCGGCGGGTGGTGAAGAGCTTCATCGTCACCCCGCAGGCATTGCTGGAAGATTGGCCGGCACCCGACAGCGTCAAGGAGCTGACCCCGGACCACCTGGCCACGGTGCTGGCCCAGCAGCCGGAACTGGTCATCCTTGGAACGGGGGAAAAGCAGCAATTCCCATCCGCGGCGGTCATGGGGGCCTGTCTGACCCGCAACATCGGCATTGAGGTCATGGACAACGGAGCAGCCGCCAGGACATTCAACCTGCTCGCAGGTGAAGGCCGCAACGTAGCGGCGGCGATCCTCCTGCCGGGCTGAAATCAAGTGATTACGTTCAGAAAAGGCTGCCGTTGGCAGCCTTTTTTGTGGGTTCGGCCACGGTAGCCACGCCCTGCGTGGCTGCGCGATCACTTGGGGGGCAGGTACAACAGCGGGTCGACCGGCTTGCCGTTGTAGCGGATCTCGAAGTGCAGCATGTCGCGGGTGGTACCGGTGCGGCCCATCTCGGCGATCTGCTCGCCGGCCTTCACGCTCTGGCCTTCGTTGACCAGCCGCTTGCGGTTGTGGCCGTAGGCCGACAACCACTGATCGTTGTGCTTGATGATGATCAGCTCACCGAAGCCGACCAGCCCGGCACCGGAATAGACCACCACGCCCGACGCGGTGGCGCGTACCGGCTGGCCGCTGCTGCCGGCGATATCCACGCCCTGCTTGGTGACATCGGCGCCGACGAAGCGGCCCACGAGCGCACCATCGGCCGGCCAGCGCCAGTCGATGTTGCTCTTGATGGCGGTGGTCGGCGACGGGGTCGGCGCAGGCGCAGGCGTCGAACCGGTGCCCGGGCGCGGCGCGGTCACCACGGTGGTCGGCGCGCGGCCCGGGCTGCTGCCGGGGTACAGGCGGATGACCTGCCCGGGATAGATGGTGTACGGCTCGCCCAGCCCGTTCCAGGCGGCCAGGTCGCGCGGGGTGATGTTGTGGATGCGTGCCAGCGCGTAAAGGGTGTCGCCACGGCGCACCACGGCGGTCTGCCCCGGCTTGGCTACCGACGTCTGCGGCGTGGTATGCGTGGTGCGCCCGCCGGACGGCTTGACCACCGTGGCGGTGCCGCAGGCACTCAGGGTGGACACCACCAGCAGCAGGGCGGTCAGCCGTGTGGCCCCGCGCATACGATCAGCACTCATGCGAACTTCGCTCTCCAGACAAGCCAGGCCACCAGACCCACCACCAGGACGGTGGCAATCCAGCCCAGCGGTTCAATCCAACGCCGCAGCGCGGCTTCGGCGCGCGCCCCGCCAATGCGGATGACGGCCGCCAGCACGTACACGCGCTTGCCCCGCCCGATCAACATGCTCAGGAAGTACTGCGGCAGCGGCACCCCGACGATACCCGATGCCCACGTGAAGACCTTCATCGGGATGGGCATGAAGCCGCCCAGCACCAGGAAAGTGAACACCGCCCACGGGGATTCGGCCATCTTGGCCTGCACGATGGCGATGCCGCCTTCGATGCTGGTCAGCATGCCCATCGCCGCGAACAGCGGCTTGACCGCTTCAAACGCGTAGTGGCCCAGCGCATAGCCGACCAGCGCACCGGCCATCGAGCCGGCCAGACTGAGCGTGGCGAACCACCAGCCGCGCTTGGGTTGGGCCACGCACATCGGTGCCAGCATCACTTCGGGCATCACCGGGAAGATGATCGCCTCGATGAAGCTGAGCACCGTCAGGTAGGTCGGGGCGCGCTCATGCGCGGCCCACTTCATCGCCCGCTCGTACAGCGGACCAAAAATCTTCATGACGCAACGCTCCTTGGAATCAGTCCAGCATGCCAGACAGCAGCGGCACGAACGTGACCGGTGCCAGTACCTGCTGTTCAACGCTGCCGTCGTCGCGGCGGGTCAGCTGGATCAGCGACTGCGCCCCTGCCCCACCGACCGGCGCGACCAGGCGCCCGCCCACGGCCAGCTGCTCGACCAGCGCATCGACCAGCGCCGGCGCGGCCGCGGTCACCACGATGGCGTCGAACGGCCCGTGTTCGGCCCAGCCGATGCGGCCATCGTCGTGCTTGCTGCGGATGTTCATGCCCAGCGCACGGAAGCGCTTGCGCGCCTGGCGCAGCAGGTCGCCGATGCGCTCGACGGTGTAGACCTCCAGCCCCAGCGCACCGAGTACGGCGGCCTGGTAGCCCGAGCCGGTGCCCACTTCCAGCACCTTCTTGGGCGCCGACTGCAGCACCGCTTCGGTCATCCGCGCCACCACCCACGGCTGGGAGATGGTCTGGCCGTGGCCGATCGGCAGTGCGGTGTCTTCGTAGGCGCGCGAGGCCAGCGCCTCGTCGATGAACAGATGCCGCGGCACCACCCGGATCGCATTGAGGGTGGCTTCGTCGGCAATGCCGCTCTCGCGCAGGCGTTCGACCAGGCGGTCGCGCACGCGCTGGGAGGTCATGCCAATCCCGACCGCTTCGGGCTGCAGGCGCAGGCGCTGGCTCATGCCGGCCGGTCCAGCGCGGCGGTCAGCCCGCCTACCCAGCTGGCGACCTTCTCCAGTGCCTGGTAGCGGGTCAGGTCGACCTGGATCGGCGTGATCGAGATGAATCCGTTGCGCACGGCATGGAAGTCCGTGCCCGGGCCCGAATCCTGTTCGCGGCCGGCCGGGCCGATCCAGAACACTTCATTGCCGCGCGGGTCGCGCTGGGCAATGCAGCCTTCGGCACGGTGGCGGTTGCCCAGCCGGGTCACTTCGAAGCCACGCACCTCCGCCCACGGCAGGTCAGGCACGTTGACGTTGAGGATGGTGTCGGCCGGCAGCGGGTCGGCCTTGAGCCGGGTGACGATCTCCACCGCGGCACGCGCGGCGGTTTCAAAATTGCGCGGGTCGTGGTTGTGGGTGACCAGCGACATCGCCACCGCCGGGAGGCCGAGGAAACGCCCTTCCATCGCCGCCGACACGGTCCCGGAGTAGATGACGTCATCGCCCAGGTTGGCTGCGTTGTTGATGCCCGACACCACGATGTCCGGGTCGTATTCGAGCAGGCCGGTCAGCGCCAGGTGCACGCAGTCGGTCGGGGTGCCGGCTACCGAACAGGTGTAGTGGTCGATGCGCTTGACCCGCACCGGCAGGTCCAGGGTCAGCGAGTTGCTGGCGCCGGAGCGGTCGCGGTCGGGGGCAACCACCATCACTTCGTGGCCGGCCTCGCGCAGCACGGAGGCGAGCATCCTGATGCCGGGGGCATCGACGCCGTCGTCGTTGCTGACCAGGATCCGCATCTGGGTTTTAACCGCTTGATTGTTCAAGACTTCATTTCCATCACTTTCCAGCGTTGGCGGGGCCGGCCTTCACCCGTTTCGGGATCACCGACCGCGCAAGTGCGTCAGCTATTGTGCCGCAAGCGGGCAGATCGGCCTACCCCGGCGGGAGGTAGGCACGGTCGATTCAGGGCATTAGGCTGTACGCATGTCACATCCTGAAGACGAAGATCCGGCCGCACTGTTCCGCGCCGCCATCGGCGAGGTCACGCCGCTGCGCAAACCGGTGGCTGCGCCACCGGCGACACCCCGACCGAAGCCGCGTGCGCGCATGGCCGAACAGGACGAGGACGCCGCGCGCGGGGAATTCGCCCGGCTGCTTCGCGACAGCAGCCCGCTGGAGGCCGGCGACACCGCCAGCTACCGGCGCGAGAACCTGCCGGCACGGATGTTCCAGCGGCTCAAGCGCGGGCAGTATTCGGTGCAGGACGAGCTGGACCTGCACGGTGCCACGGTGGCCCAGGCGGAGA
This sequence comes from Stenotrophomonas sp. GbtcB23, assembly GCF_019091045.1. NCBI lineage: Bacteria > Pseudomonadati > Pseudomonadota > Gammaproteobacteria > Lysobacterales > Lysobacteraceae > Stenotrophomonas > Stenotrophomonas sp. GbtcB23. The sequence continues at coordinate 95,368 of NZ_JAGXKC010000002.1, forward strand.
CGCTGCTGCGCCAGTTCCTGCTGGAAGCGCATGCGCACGAGCACGGCTGCGTGCGCATCATCCACGGCAAGGGGCTGCAGTCCGATGGCGGTGCACCGGTGTTGAAGAACCTGGTGGACCGGCTGCTGCGCCAGCGCAATGACGTGCTGGCGTTTCATTCGGCGCCCGCCGGGCAAGGCGGGACCGGGGCGGTGTTGGTGCTGTTGGCGAACAGGTGATCGCCTGCATCACGTAGAAATCAATCGTTCGACGAAGCGCTGCTGGCGTCGTCCACCGGACCCAGCTCGTGCAGCACGGCGGTGGCATAACACCCCGGCGGCAGCGCGAAGGTCAGCTCGAGCACATCGGCTTCCAGCCAGCGATGCTGCAGGTTGGCCGGGCGCAACCGCAACGCGCGGCGCTCCTGCTTCAGGCGCGCGCCTTCCAGCCCGGTGCGCAGCTGCAGCGACTGCTCGTCGCTGATCGCGCCCAGCTCCAGCGCGGCGGCGGCGCCGCTGCTGCGCAGCTCACCCTCGCCCCACAGCGGACCGCTGGGATGGATGTCGAAGCGGCCCAACCGATCCGCCAGCAGGTCGGTCCACGGTTCGGGACCGAACACGCTGCGGCTGCCATCGAGCATCCACACTTCACCCTCCAGCGGGCTGTCCCAGTTGCCCTGCGCCACGCGCTCGGCCAGCACCTGGTTGAACAGCGCCGAGCGCGCGGCCGAAAGCAGCAGCGAGCGCTGGTCGGGGCGCACGCGGCGGCCGCCAAACATGGCCAGTGCGGCCGGCACGTTGCCGCCATCGCGGCCGAAGCGCTGCTCGCCGAACCAGTTCGGCAGGCCACGCGCGGCGATCAGCGACAGCCGCTCGTCGATCGCCTTCGCCTCGCCCTGCACGCTGCGCAGCACCAGCCGGAACCGGTTGCCGGCCAGCGCGCCGCGCTGGAGCTTGCGGTTGTGCCAGGTGGACTCGACCACCTCCACTTCATCCGAGGCCAGCAGCGCGATGTCCGGCGCGATGCGCTTGGGCAGGTGCACGCTGAAGCGCTGGGTGGTGACCGCATGCCGGTCCTTCATGCCGGCATAACTGACCGCCATGTCCGGCAGCCCCGCCCACTTCGCCAGCAGCTTGGCCACATGCACGGTGTTGGCACCACGCTTGCGGATCGTCAGCAGCAGGTGCTCGCCTTCCCCGGTGGGCTCGAACGCCGGCAGTTCGTCCACCTGGAAATCCTCCGGGGCGGTGCGGATGTCGGCGCGCAGCAGCGGCTCGCCGAAGGCCAGCGGCAAGGGGATCACAGTGCCACCAACAGCACGACGGCCTGGGCAGCGATTCCCTCGCCGCGCCCGGTGAAACCGAGCTTCTCGGAGGTGGTGGCCTTGACGCTCACCGCATCCAGCGCAATGCCAAGCAGTCCGGCAATGCGCTCGCGCATGGCCAAGGCATGCGGGCCGACCTTGGGCCGCTCGCAGATCACGGTGATGTCGGTGTTGCCGACCTGCCAGCCGCGTTCGCGCAGCAGGCTGTTGCAGTGGTCGAGGAAGCGGCTGCTGTCGGCATCCTTCCAGCGCATGTCCGACGGCGGGAAGTGCTGGCCGATGTCGCCGAGCGACAGCGCACCCAGCATGGCATCGCACAGGGCGTGCAGGATCACATCGCCATCGCTGTGCGCCAGCACGCCACAGCTGTGCGCCACGCGCACGCCGCCCAGCATGATGTGGTCGCCCTCGCCGAAGGCGTGGACGTCATAACCCTGCCCGATGCGGACCGGAGGAAACGGGGTGTTCATGGCAAAAAACCTGCGGTGATGGCCGGCGCGGACGGGCTCAGGAGCCGCGGCGCGACAGCTCGAATTCGAATCGGGACAGATCGGCCGGGGTGGTGACCTTGAAGTTGTCCTCGTTGCCCTCGACCAGCAACGGGCGCAGGCCCTGGCGCTCCATCGCCATGGCGTCGTCGGTGACGTCCACGCCGGCGGCGGCCGCGTCCTGCAGCGCGCGGGCCAGCTGGTGGCGGCGGAACAGCTGCGGGGTCAGCGCGCGCCACAGGCGCGCACGCGGCTCGGTGCCATCAATGCCGCCGTCGTCGCCGGCACGCTTGAGGGTATCGCGCACCGGCGCGGCCAGGATCGCGCCGACCGGATCGGCACGCCCCACTTCCAGCAGGCGACCGAGGTCGGCTGCGGCCAGGTTCGGCCGTGCGGCATCGTGGACCAGCACGAAATCGTCGGCCCGCACGCTGTCAGGCAGCGCCTGCAGGCCGGCCAGCACCGAGGCAGCGCGGGTCGCCCCGCCGGTGCAGGTCAGGATCGGTTTGTCGGCCAACGACTGCCAGCCCGGCCAGTCGACATCGTTCTCGGCGATGACCACCATCACCCCGGCCACGACCGGGTGTGACAGCAGGGCTTCCAGGGTGTGCGCCAACAGCACCCGGTCGCCTGCGACCAGGTACTGCTTGGGCGTGTCGCTGCCGAAGCGGGTACCTCGGCCCGCGGCCGGAACCACGGCCCAGACACTGCCCATCAGGGCACGTCCGGGTGTGGCGCGTTCGGGTCGGCGGCCAGCGCCGGCGCACGCGGCGCCGCCACCGGTGCGTTCTCGACCACGCGGTAGAACTTCTCACCGGGCTTGATCATGCCCAGCTCGCTGCGCGCGCGCTCTTCGATGGCGGCCTCGCCTTCCTTGAGGTCCTTGACCTCGGCCGCCAGCGCATCATTGCGCTGTTGCAGGCCGGCGTTGTCGCGCTTCTGGGATTCGACCTGGGCTTCGAGCGACATCACTTCTCCCGAATTGCCCGGGCCGAACCAGAAGCGGTACTGCAGCCATGCCAGCAGTACCGCGAGCACCAGCAGCAGCCAGCGCCAGTTGCGCATGCGGATCAGCGCTTCAGCGACACGAACGCGTCACGCCCGGCGTAACGCGCGCCGGCACCAAGGGCTTCCTCGATGCGCAGCAGCTGGTTGTACTTGGCCACGCGGTCGCTGCGGCACAGCGAGCCGGTCTTGATCTGGGTGGCGGTGGTGGCCACGGCGATGTCGGCGATGGTGGTGTCTTCGGTTTCGCCCGAACGGTGCGAGACCACCGCAGCGTAGTTGGCGTGGTGCGCCATGGCGATCGCTTCCAGGGTCTCGGTCAGGGTGCCGATCTGGTTGACCTTGATCAGGATCGCGTTGGCGGTGCCGGACTCGATGCCTTCCTTGAAGATCTTCGGGTTGGTCACGAACAGGTCGTCGCCGACCAGCTGCACCTTCTTGCCGATGCCGTCGGTAAGCAGCTTCCAGCCGGCCCAGTCGTTCTCGGCCAGGCCGTCTTCGATGGTGATGATCGGGTACTGGGCGGCCCAGTCGGCCAGGAAGTCGACGAACTGCTCGGAGGTCAGGCGCTTGTTCTCGCCCACCAGGTTGTACTTGCCGTTCTCGTAGAACTCGCTGGAGGCCACATCCAGGCCCAGCAGCACGTCTTCGCCGGCGGTGTAGCCGGCCTTGCCGATCGCCTCGAGGATGGTGTCGAGCGCTTCGACGTTGCTGCGGAAGTCCGGCGCGAAGCCGCCTTCGTCGCCCACCGCCGTGCTCAGGCCGTGGCCCTTGAGCACCGACTTGAGCGAATGGAAGATTTCGGTACCGGCGCGCAGCGCTTCGGAGAACGAGGTGAAGCCGACCGGCAGCACCATGAATTCCTGGAAGTCGACGTTGTTGTCGGCATGCGCGCCGCCGTTGATGATGTTCATCATCGGCACCGGCAGGCTCACATCGGTGCTGCCCTTGGACAGGTACTGCCACAGCGCCTGCTTGTTGGCGGCAGCGGCGGCATGGGCATTGGCCATGGACACGGCCAGCAGTGCGTTCGCGCCCAGGCGGCCCTTGTTCTCGGTGCCATCCAGGTCGATCAGGCGCCGGTCGAGGCCTTCCTGGTCGGCCGCGTCGAACCCCTTCAGCGCGGAGGCGATGGTGGTGTTGACGTTGTTGACGGCGTTGCGCACGCCCTTGCCCAGGTAACGGGTCTTGTCGCCATCACGCAGCTCGACCGCTTCCTTGGTGCCGGTGGAGGCACCCGACGGCACGGCGGCACGGCCGAACGAGCCGTCCTCCAGGGTGACTTCGGCTTCCAGCGTGGGGTTGCCACGGCTGTCGAGGATTTCACGGGCGTGGATGCTGCGGATCGTGGTCATAGCGGGCCGGTTACCAGTCAGAAAGGGGGAACGCCAAAAATCAATGCGTTGAAACGTGCCGCGTGATTATCCCCACCTGCCCCCCGCTTGCCAAATCCGCGCGCGGAAAGCGTTCGGGGCTACAGCAGGGAGGGCAGCAGCAGCACCAGCAACAGCAGGCCCAGCAGGCCCAGCGCGGCGCCGCCACCGGCCGGCTGGCGGCGCAGGCGCAACGCCAGCACGCCGGCCAGCACGGTGCCCAGCGCGCAGGTTGCGCCCAGCGCCAGGGTCAGGTTGATGGGCGTGGCGACGGCCTGGATGGCATGGCTGCCGTCACCGGGCGAACCCACTGCGGAAAACACCAGCACCATGAGCACGAACGCGCAGCCCCAGCTGGCTGTCGACAGGACCAACGCTGCCCAGCCCCAGGGCCACGCCCGCCAGTGGCGGCGCTGGCGACGGGCCAGCTGCGCCGCCCACGGGTCCTGGCTCAGGCGCTTGCTTCCTGCAGCAGCGCGCCGCCGGCCTTGCGCTCACGCGCGGCACGGATGAAGCCGATGAACAGCGGGTGGCCATCGCGCGGGGTGGACAGGAATTCCGGGTGCGCCTGGCAGGCCAGGAACCACGGATGCTGGTCGCGCGAGAGTTCCACCACTTCCACCAGGGTGTCGTCCATCGATTTGCCGGCAATCACCAGGCCGGCATCTTCCAGCTGGGTGCGGTAGCGGTTGTTGAACTCGTAGCGGTGACGATGGCGCTCGGACACCACGTCCTTGCCGTACAGCTCGCGGGCCAGCGTGCCGGGCTTCAGGCGCTGCTCCTGCAGGCCCAGGCGCATGGTGCCGCCGAGATCGCTCTTGTCATCGCGCTTTTCCACATCGCCGGTGGCGGTGCGCCATTCGGTGATCAGGCCGATCACCGGGTTGGGCGACTGGCGGTCGTTCTCGGTGCTGTTGGCACCCTCCAGGCCGACCACGTTGCGGGCGAAATCGACCACGGCGGCCTGCATGCCGTAGCAGATGCCGAAATACGGCAGCTGCTGTTCACGGGCGAACTGCGAGGTGAGCACCTTGCCCTCGAAGCCACGGTCGCCGAAGCCACCCGGCACCAGGATGCCATCGACATCCTTCAGTGCCGCCATGTCGGTGCCTTCCAGGTCCTGCGCTTCGAGCCACTTCAGGTTGACCCTGGTGCGCTGGCGCAGGCCGCCGTGCTTGAGCGCTTCGCCCACCGACTTGTAGGCGTCCTGGTGGTCGACGTACTTGCCGACCACGGCGATGGTGACTTCATCCACCGGGTGCAGGGTGGCATCCAGCGCGGCTTCCCATTCGTGCAGGTCGGCTGGACCGGCCTTGTCGCCGAGCTTGAGCTGGTTGATGACGATCTCGTCCAGGCCCTGGGCGTGCAGGCCCATCGGAATGCGGTACAGCACGTCGACGTCAGGCACGCTGATCACGGCGCGCTCGGACACGTTGGTGAACTGGGCGATCTTGCGGCGCTCGGAGTCGGGCACCGGCTGCTCGGAACGGCACAGCAGCACGTCGGGCTGGATGCCGATCGAGCGCAGTTCCTTGACCGAGTGCTGGGTCGGCTTGGTCTTCAGCTCACCGGCGGCGGCGATGTACGGCACCAGGGTGAGGTGCATGAACAGGGCCTTCTCCGGGCCGCGCTCGGTGCGCACCTGGCGGATGGCTTCCAGGAACGGCAGGGATTCGATGTCGCCCACGGTGCCGCCGATTTCCACCAGCGCCACGTCGAAGCCTTCGGTGGCTTCGTCCATGCAGCGGCGGATCTCGTCGGTGATGTGCGGGATGACCTGCACGGTGGCGCCCAGGTAGTCGCCACGGCGCTCCTTGCGGATCACGTTCTCGTAGATGCGGCCGGTGGTGACCGAGTTCTTGCGGCTCAATCGGGTGCGCACGAAGCGCTCGTAGTGGCCCAGGTCCAGGTCGGTCTCGGCGCCATCGTCGGTGACATACACCTCGCCGTGCTGGAACGGGCTCATGGTGCCCGGGTCGACGTTGATGTACGGGTCGAGCTTCATCATCGTGACCTTCAGGCCACGGGCTTCGAGGATGGAGGCGAGCGAGGCGGCGGCAATGCCTTTGCCGAGCGAGGAAACCACGCCGCCGGTTACGAAGATCAAGGGAGTCATGGCTGGGGGTGTCCTGTCAGGAAGGGGGAAACGGCGCCGGCGCGCGGGGCGGCGGACGACGTGAAGGGGGAATCGGGGAGGATCCGGGCGGCGGCGGCGGGATGTTCACGCGCCAGGGCCGGGATCAGGGGAGCGATGACGTGGCGGCCGGTCGGCGAGGTCGGGTCGGCCGTGCCGGTCGCCGTTGGGACCGTCACCTCCTGCCTACCCTGCTGGCGGCCGCGCACGACCAGACCAGTCCATTCGCTGATGGATGACACGCACTGCTCCCGGAAAGCCATAGTTTACAGATTGAGGGCGCCCAGCCCAAGGGGCACGAACGAAGACGCCCCGGCAAGCCGGGGCGTCGGGGAAGCCGAAACGCTGGTTCAGCGCTTCTTCTTGGCCTCTTCTTCCTCTTCCTGCTGGGGCCCCTGCTGGCCCTTGGCCTTCATTTCAGCGTTGGCGGCCGCACGGCGCTTGGCCTTGGCGTCGGCTTCGGACTGCGCCTTGGCCTCGGCCTGCTCGCCCTGCTGCGCGGTGGACTGGCCCTGTCCGGCGTTCTGCGCCATTGCCAGCGGCACGGCCACGACGGCGGCGGCAATGGCAACGATGGTCAGCAACTTCTTCATGGGGGGTCTCCTCGCATATGGCTGGGGATGGGGCGCCGGGGCTCCGGTTTTCCCATCTCCTACAGTCTATCGCGCGCTCTTCGGCCGGCCCCTGAACGTGCGGCGTGCAAAAAAACCGGCCAGACCGCAAACTTCGCCGTCGCTATGCGCTTTATGAAGACAGATGAACACCCGCTATAACGCCGCCGATATTGAAGTCCTGTCCGGCCTGGACCCGGTCAAGCGCCGCCCGGGCATGTATACCGACACCGCGCGCCCGAACCACCTGGCGCAGGAAGTGATCGACAACGCCGTGGACGAAGCGCTGGCCGGGCACGCCCGGACGGTCGAGGTCACCCTGTACAAGGACGGCAGCTGCGAGGTCACCGATGACGGCCGCGGCATGCCGGTGGACATCCACCCGGAAGAGAAGGTGCCCGGTGTGGAGCTGATCCTGACCCGGCTGCATGCGGGCGGTAAGTTCAACAACAAGAACTACACCTTCTCCGGCGGCCTGCACGGCGTGGGCGTGAGCGTGGTCAATGCGCTGTCGACGCTGGTGGAAGTGCATATCCGGCGCGATGGCAGCGAGCACCGCATCACCTTCCGCAATGGCGACCGCGCCACGCCGCTGGAAGTGGTCGGCAGCGTGGGCAAGAAGAACACCGGTACGCGGGTGCGCTTCTGGGCCGACCCGAAGTACTTCGACACGCCCAAGTACAACCTGCGGGCGCTGCGCCACCTGTTGCGCGCCAAGGCGGTGCTGTGCCCGGGCCTGACAGTGAAGCTGCGTGACGAGGCCACCGACGAGCAGGACACCTGGTACTACGAAGATGGCCTGAGCGATTACCTGAAGGCTGAGCTGGGCGAGCGCGAAATGCTGCCGGCCGAGCTGTTCGTGGGCCAGCTGAAGAAAGATACCGAGGTGGTGGATTGGGCGGTGGCCTGGCTGCCGGAAGGCGAGCTGATCCAGGAAAGCTATGTCAACCTGATTCCAACCGCGCAGCACGGCACCCACGCCAACGGGCTGCGCACGGGCCTGACCGAGGCGCTGCGCGAGTTCTGCGATTTCCGCAACCTGCTGCCGCGCGGGGTGAAGCTGGCCCCGGAAGACGTGTGGGACCGGGTCTCGTTCGTGCTGTCGCTGAAGATGACCGACCCGCAGTTCAGCGGGCAGACCAAGGAGCGGCTGTCGTCGCGCCAGGCCGCCGGGTTCGTCGAAGGCGCGGCACATGACGCCTTCAGCCTGCTGCTGAACCAGAACGTGGCGCTGGGCGAGCAGATCGCACAGCTGGCGATCGAGCGTGCCAGCGCGCGCCTGAAGACCGAAAAGCTGGTGGTGCGCAAGAAGGTCACCCAGGGCCCTGCCCTGCCGGGCAAGCTGGCGGACTGCATCAGCCAGGACCTGTCGCGCACGGAGCTGTTCCTGGTGGAAGGTGATTCGGCCGGAGGCAGTGCCAAGCAAGCGCGTGACAAGGACTTCCAGGCGATCATGCCGCTGCGCGGCAAGATCCTGAACACCTGGGAAGTGTCGTCGGGCAGCGTGCTGGCGTCTGAAGAAGTGCACAACCTGGCCATCGCGATCGGCTGCGATCCGGGCAAGCAGGACATCAGCGGGCTGCGTTACGGCAAGGTGGTGATCCTGGCCGACGCGGACTCGGACGGCCTGCATATCGCGACGTTGCTGACGGCACTGTTCCTGAAGCACTTCCCGTCGCTGGTGGATGCGGGCCACGTGTTCGTGGCGATGCCGCCGCTGTTCCGCGTGGACGTGGGCAAGCAGGTGTTCTACGCGCTGGACGAGGAAGAAAAGCGTTCGCTGCTGGACAAGATCGAGCGCGAGAAGATCAAGGGCCAGGTCAACGTGACCCGCTTCAAGGGCCTTGGCGAGATGAACCCGCACCAGTTGCGCGAGTCGACCATCCACCCCGACACGCGCCGCCTGGTGCAGCTGACGGTGGACGATGGCGAGCAGACCAGCGCGCTGATGGACATGCTGCTGGCCAAGAAGCGCGCGGGCGACCGCAAGCAGTGGCTGGAGAACAAGGGCGACCTGGCTTCGCTTGAGGTCTGATTGCTGATGAAAAATCCCGCTTCGGCGGGATTTTTTTTGCTCTCGCGGGTGGCAGGCAATTCCGTAGTGCCGGGCCCTGCCCGGCAGCTTCATGCATCTGGGCGAACAGCCGGTGGCCGTCGCTTGGCCTGAGCTGGGCCGGCGGGTGCGGGGGTACGGGGGGCGCCGTGAATCCATCCCTGGAGGCTCTTGCGAAACATCCATGTTTCGCAAAGCCCCCGTACCCCCGCCCCCGCCGACCCTCGACGGTTTGTTGGTGGCCATGGGAGATCAACGGCGGTGCCGATCATTTTCATGCGTTACCGGCCGCGGTGGCGTTCCGTGCCGTCGTTCGGGAACCGACGCTACCGGCGTACCCGCCGCGTAGGGACACGCCATGCGTGTCTGCCGTGCCCATCCGCACGCGACCATCTGTCGGGGGCTGCCCGTCGGCCGCCCCAGCCGGAAAAATGAAAACGCTGCTTTTCGCGACCAACCAGCAGACACAAAAAACCCGGCCGAAGCCGGGTTTTTCGCGTTTCCAAACCAACCCCGATCAGGTCCAGCCGAACAGCTCGAACAGCTTCAGGATCAGGTAGGCGCAGCCGCCGGCCGCCGGGATGGTGAGGATCCAGGCCCAGACGATGCGTTCGATCACGCCAAAGCGCAGCGAACGCGGGTTCTTGGCGTAACCCACGCCCATGATGGCGGTGGAGATGCTGTGGGTGGTCGAAACCGGCATGCCGAAGTGCGCGGCCAGGGTCAGGATCGTGGCCGAGCTGGTCTCGGCCGCGAAGCCGTGGATCGGGTGCAGCTTGACCATCTTGTGGCCCAGCGTCTTGATGATCTTCCAGCCGCCCGAGGCGGTACCGGCGGCCATCACCACCGCGCAGGTCAGCACGATCCACATCGCGATGCCATCACCGGCGTGCGCGTCCGGGTGCATGAAGGCCAGCCAGGACGGCAGGTCGTTCAGTGCGCCGGTCGCCTCGGCGCCGATCAGGGTCATGGCGATGATGCCCATGGTCTTCTGCGCGTCGTTGTGGCCGTGGGCGAAGCCCATGTAAGCCGCCGAGACGATCTGCGCCTTGCCGAAGAACGCGTTGACGATGCGCGGGCGGGCCAGGCGGCCCAGCCAGCCACCGGCCTTGGCCATGCCCGCGATGATCGCCCACAGCAGCAGCATCACCACGATGCCGAGCAGGAAGCCGGCGATCGGCGAGGTGATCATCGGCAGGAACACCTTCCACAGCAGGCCCTTGTTCTGCGCCCACGTGCCGATGCGTTCGGACCAGATCAGCGCGTCCCAGTTGTTGTGGGCGGCGGCAAGGCCGGCGCCGCACAGGCCACCGATCAGCGCGTGCGAGGACGACGACGGCAGGCCCTTCCACCAGGTGATCAGGTTCCAGATGATGCCGCCCAGCAGCGCGCACAGGATCACCTGCGGGGTGACGTCAACCACGCCGGTGTTGAGCAGGCCCGAGGCGATGGTCAGCGCCACGGCGGTGCCGGTCAGGGCGCCGATGAGGTTCATGAAGGCGGCGAGCATCACCGCCCAGCCGGGCGAGAGCACCTTGGTCGCCACCACGGTGGCGATGGAGTTGGCGGTGTCGTGGAAGCCGTTGATGAACTCGAAGACGAGCGCGGCCAGGATCACCACCAGAACGAGGGTCAGCATGCTGTGGCGTCCGTCAGCTGTTCTTCAGCACGATCTGGTAGGCCACCACACCAGCCTCGCGGCAACGGTCGATGGCCTTTTCCAGGATCTCGAAGAATTCCTTGAGCAGGAACATCTGCAGGTTGTCCAGGCGACCGGAGTAGATGTCGCGGTACAGCTCGAGCATCAGGCGGTCGGCTTCGTTCTCCAGTGCACGCAGCTTCTCGTTGAGCGCGGTCATCCGGTCCAGGTTCATGTTGCGCAGGTCGTGGACCATCTCCACCACCACGCCGGCGGCCTGTTCGAGCATCGCCGCGCGCGGCGCGAAATCGATGTGTTCCAGATGCTTGGTGGCCAGCGAGTAGCGGTCGGCGAACTTCTCGACCTGCTTGGGAATCTTGTACAGCGCCGAGCCCAGCGCTTCGATGTCTTCGCGCTCGATCGGGGTCATGAAGCTGTCCACCAGCGCCTGGCTGATCTTGTCCGAGGCGGCGCGTTCGCGCAGGCGGGCCAGCTTGAACGCGTCAAGCGCGGGCTGCCGGTCGGCGTCGCGCAGCATCGAATGCAGCGCCTTGGCGCTGTCGTAGGCCGCCTGGGCAGCCTCGTCCAGCAGGGTATAGAACTGTTTGCCGGAGCCGAAAATGGTCTGCAGAGAGAACATTGAGAAACCTATTCGCCGTCGAGGAAGGACGGCACCGGGCGGAATTATGACGGTTTGATGTCCAATCCGGGTACTCCCCTCGTCTTCACACTGCCACCGGGCCACCTGAACGACCCTGTTTGCACCCCTCCCCCCGGCTTTTGTTAAGATGCGCGGGCACCTTCGGGTGCACTCTATGGACGACGACCCTTATCCCCCGCCGCGCCCGCCAGGCCTGACCTGGCCCGGTAGCCGCCCGCGCTTGAACACGCCCTCCCTGCCACCAACCGGGGATGACGCCCGTGTTTGAACTGATCCTGCTTGTTTTCGCCCTGATCCTGCTCAACGGGTTCTTCGCCATGTCCGAGATGTCGGTCATGACCTCGCGCAAGAGCCGCCTGAAGCAGATGGCCGGCACCTCCAAGCGCGCCGCCAAGGCGCTGGAGCTGTCCGAGAAGCCCGAAAGCTTCCTCTCCACCGTCCAGATCGGCATCACCGTGATCGGCGTGCTGACCGGCCTGCTTGGCGGCGACGCCATCGGCGAGGCCATTGCCATCTGGATCAAGAGCCTGATGCCCGGCTTCGGCCACGCCGAACTGGTCGGCAAGGGCCTGGCCGTCACCCTGATCACCTTCGTCACGCTGATCTTCGGCGAACTGGTGCCCAAACGCCTGGCGCTGACCCGCTCCGAGGACATCGCCGGGCTGGTCGCCCTGCCGATGAGCTGGCTGGCCAAGCTGGCCTTCCCGTTCGTCTGGCTGCTGTCCAAGACCACCCGGCTGGTCCTGCGCCTGCTTGGCCTGGGCAATGACGAAGCCGCCACGGTGACCGAAGAAGAGATCCGCATGCTCGTGGCCGAAAGCCACGAGGCCGGCGTGATCGACGCGCATGAGCGCGACATGATGAACCGGGTGATGCGCCTGGGCGACCGCACTGCCGACAGCCTGATGACCCCGCGCAACCGGATCGCCTGGCTGGATACCCAGGCCGACGCGGAGAAGAACCTGGCCACCATGCGCGAGCACGAGTTCTCGCGCTACCCGGTGTTCCGCGGCAACGACCAGGACATCGTCGGCGTGCTCGAGGTCAAGAGCCTGGTCACCCGCCTGGTGCGCGATGAGCACTCGCTGTTCCAGCAACTGCGCGAGCCGTTGTATGTCTCCGAATCCACCCATGCGATGAAGCTGCTGGAGATCTTCCGCGAGGAGCAGCAGTCGGTGGCGCTGGTGGTGGATGAGTACGGCGAGATCCAGGGGCTGGTGACCATCAGCGACCTGATGGGCGCGGTGGTCGGCCGCATGCAGTCGGTGGAGAACGTCGACGAGGACGCGCTGGTGGTGACCCGCGAGGACGGCTCGCTGCTGGTGGACGGGTCATTGTCGATCGAAGACCTGCGCGAACTGATGGGCAACGCCGAACTGCCCGATGCCGATGACGGCGACTACTACACGCTGGCCGGCATGTGCATCCACTACTTCGGCCGCATTCCGCATGCCGGGGAGTACTTCGACTGGGCCGGCTGGCGCATCGAGATCGTCGACCTGGACGGCGCGCGCGTGGACAAGCTGCTGCTGCGCACGCTGGCCGAAGAGGAGACTGATGAACTCACCGGCTGATCCGCCTCCGGCGCCGGACCAGGGCCGGCCGGAATACCAGAACGAAGGCATCCGTACGCTGCTGGCGATGTTCGACCACGGCGATCCCGATGAACGCCTGCGCCTGGGGCAGATCCTGCAGGGCCTGCAGCAGAGCGCGTTCGGCGTGTTCCTGTTCATTGCGATCCTGCCGTCGTTCATTCCGGTTCCCGGGCTGGGCGGCGCCGTGAGCGGTCCGCTGGTAGTCCTGATCGGCGTGCAGATGCTGTGCGGCATGCGGCGCCCGTGGCTGCCGGGGTTCATCGCCAACCGCGGGCCGCGACGCGGCACGATGCATAAATTCCTGGGGAAGATCGACGGCGCGCTGCGCCGTCTGGATCGCATGCTCAAGCCGCGTCGTCCGGCCCTTCTCGTGCCCTTGCCGGCGCATGCGTTCACCGGCCTGCTGCTGGTGCTGACCGGCGTGCTGCTGTCGCTGCCGATCCCGTTCACCAACTACCTGTTCGGGTTCCAGCTGCTGCTGTTCTCGCTGGCGCTGCTGGAACGCGACGGCACCCTGATGCTGGTCAACTGGATCGGCGCGATTGCCGCGGTGCTGTTCTTCAGCTTCAGCTCCGGCCAGTTGGTGCACTACCTGACCGAGCTGTTCCAGCGCTGGTTCTAACGCAGGTCGACCACGCCGTTGTCGGACAACGTGCTCGGGTCATCGCTGACGGCGGAGAGCACGAAGCTCAGCGCCTTGCCCAGCAGCGTGCCGGGGCCGTCCCAGTACTCTGCCGATTCGGCACGCACGTGGATCAGGCGCAGGTTCGGATCATCCTTGCCGCCGGGAAAGAACAGCTTCATCGGCGGCGACCACAGTTCCTCCACCTTGGCGCGGTCGTCGACGATGCGCGCGATGCCCGCCACCGACACGTAGGTGTTCTTCGACTGTGAGGCATAGGCCACGTTGACGCGCGGGTTGAGCGCGATCTCGGCCACCTTGGGGCTGTCGGCGGCGGTGGCGAACCACAGGTCGCCGTCGAATTCGACTTCCTGGGTGCCCAGCGGGCGGCTGTACAGGCGCCCGTCCACGCCGGTGGTGGTGAACATGGCGATGTCCACGTCGCGGATCAGTTCGGCCAGCTGTTCGATGTGCTGCTGGCGATCTTGGTCGGCCATGCGGTGACTCCTGGAATAAGGAGCTCCATCACACCGGAAGGGTGGGAATGGCGACGTGAACCGGATGGTCACGTCGCCTTCGCGTGTGGAGTGCGCCAGCCACGCAGGGCTGGCTCTACCCATCATCGCGTCGCCGATTTCCACGCCTGCATCGCCAACCCGAACGAGCGCTTGCGCGCGCCATGGTCGTAGATGTTGGCGGTCAGCAGCAGTTCGTCGGGCTTGTGGCGTGCGGCGAACGCGGCCATGCCTTCGCTGACCTGGCGCTGGTCGCCGACCACCGCGCAGGCCAGCGCGTTCTGCACGCCGATCTTCTCGTGCGGCTGCCAGAAGGCTTCGATGTCGTCGATCGGCGGTGGAATCAGGCCCGGCAGGCCGCGACGCAGGTTGACGAAGCTCTGCTGCTGGGTGGTGAACAGGCGCTTGGCCTCGGCTTCGGATTCGGCCGCCACTACGTTCAGGCCCAGCACCGCGTACGGCGCGGTGAGGTACTGCGAGGCGCGGAACTCGCGGCGATACACCGCCAGCGCTTCGTCCATCGCGTCCGGGGCGAAATGCGAAGCGAAGGCAAACGGCAGGCCCATTGCCGCCGCCAAGCGTGCACTGAACAGGCTGGAGCCCAGCAGCCACACCGGCACCGGGATGCCCGCGCCGGGGACCGCGCGCACGGCCTGCCCGGGCTGCGCCGGCTCGAAATAGTGCAGCAGCTCGCGCACGTCCTGCGGGAACTGGTCGGCGCTGTCGAAGTAGCGTCGCAGGGCGCGTGCGGTGGGCTGGTCGGTGCCCGGCGCGCGGCCCAGGCCGAGGTCGATGCGGTCCGGGTACAGCGAGGCGAGCGTGCCGAACTGCTCGGCCACCTGCAGCGGGGAGTGGTTCGGCAGCATGATCCCGCCAGCCCCGACGCGGATGCGCTGGGTGCCGCCGGCCACGTGGCCGATCAGCACCGCAGTGGCGGCGCTGGCGATGCCTGGCATGTTGTGGTGCTCGGCCAGCCAGTAGCGGTGGAAGCCCCAGCCTTCTGCGTGCTGGGCCAGGTCCAGCATGTTGGCAAAGGCCTGGGTGGTATCGCTGCCCTCGCAGACCGGGGCCAGATCAAGAATCGACAGTTGCATGGGGCGTTCCATCAAAGGTTATCCCCTGTTGATGGGGGCGCCGGTCGAAGGACACCATGGCCGCTGGCGGAATGCTGATTCCCGCGCGATATCAATCGGCGGCCTGGTCAACCAGCGGCTTCAATTCCGCGTCGAGGGCCACGCGTTCATCGAACACGAAACAGCGGCCGTCGTAGCCTTCGCCGCCCACGGCCTCGAAGTAGCCGAGGATGCCGCCGTCCAGCTGCAGCACGTTGTCCATGCCGTCGTTGCGCATCCACAGCGCGGCCTTTTCGCAGCGGATGCCACCGGTGCAGAAGCTGACCACGGTGCTGTCACGCAACGCGTCGCGGTGCGGGGCCAGTGCCTCGGGCAGGTCGGTGAACTTTGTTATCGGCAGCACCAGCGCATCCTGGAAGGTGCCGTACTCGATTTCCTGGGTATTGCGGGTATCGAGCATGACCACCGGCTTGCCGTCATCGTCATGGCCCTGGCGCAGCCAGCGCTGCACCGTGGCCGGGTCCACCGAGGGGGCGCGAGGATAGGCCAGCGGCTGGCCGTCGTCGATGCGGAAGCTGATGATCTCTGGCTTGACCTTGGCCTTGAGCCGGGCGAACGGCTGCATCTGGCTGTAGCTGGTCTTCACCCGCAGCCCCTCGAAGCGCGGATCGGCGCGCAGCGCGGCGTAGAAGCCGTCGATGCCGGCTTCAGGGCCGGCCAGGAACAGGTTGATGCCCTCGCCCGCCACCAGCACGGTGCCACGCAGTGCGGCCGCCTCGGCGCGCGCCAGCAGCGTGGCACACAGCGCGTCCGGGTCGGCGATCGGGGTGAAGTGATAGGCGGCGGTATTGGCGATCATCCGCCCATTTTACCCGGGCCCCGCCCCACCCGCCCAACCGGCCATTCAGCCGCGCAGCAGCACGAACGGCAGCAGTACCAGCGCGGCGGCCACCAGCATGCCGGCCAGCACCGCCACCACGAACAGCGGGCGGCGCCGCAGCAGCGTGCCGAAGGTTTCGGCGCTGCCGTCGGCCAGCGCGGCCTGGCGCTCGGCGCGGACCCGCTCGCCGCGCGCCTGCTGGTACTCGGCCATCAGGGCCTTGGCACGGGGCTGGTCGGCGTCGTCGCGGATCCAGATGCCGCCAAAGGAGATTCCCCACGGGCTGGGTTCGGTGCGGTAATGGGCGATGCCCGCCCGGTCCAGCAGGGTGATCACATCCTGGATTTCATCGTCCGCGACATTGCGCAGGTTGAGCAGCAGTTTCGACATGCGCCCATGATAGCGCCCGGCGATGCGCTACCCTTGCGTCCCATTTTCCATCCGGTGCCGCCCATGCGTGCTCTGCCGAAGTTCCTGCTCGTTCCCGCGCTGCTGTCGCTGCTGGCCGCCTGCACCCCGCCCGGCCCGCCGCCGGGTGGCAGCATCGCCACCTTCGAGAAGATCGACACCCAGCCCGGCACCGGTGCCGAGGCCACCCCGGGCAGCACCATCGTGGTCCATTACACCGGCTGGGTGTACGACGAGAAAGCCGCCAACAAGCACGGCGAAAAGTTCGACAGCTCGGTCGATCGCGGCGAGCCGTTCAGCTTCGGGCTGGGCCAGGGCCGGGTGATCAGAGGCTGGGACGAAGGCTTTGCCGGCATGAAGGTCGGCGGCAAGCGCACCCTGATGATTCCGGCTGACTACGGCTATGGCGCCTCCGGCGCCGGCCCGATCCCGCCGAACGCCTCGCTGGTGTTCGATGTCGAGCTGCTCGACGTCAAGCCGCGCTGAACCGCATGAGCACTCCCGCCCACCCTGCGCGACGCGTGGCGATCATCGGCGGCGGCCCGGCCGGGCTGATGGCGGCCGAGACCGTGCGCGCCGCCGGCCACGCCGTGGACCTGTACGAGGCCAAGGGCTCGCCCGGGCGCAAGTTCCTGATCGCCGGCAAGGGCGGCTTGAACCTCACCCATTCCGATCCGCAGGACGTGTTCGTGTCCCACTACCGTGAGCGTGCGACCGAGGTCGGCACGTGGCTGGCCGATTTCGACGGCTCCGCACTGCGCGAATGGGCGGCAGGCTTTGGCGTGGAAACCTATGTTGGCACCTCCGGGCGGGTGTTCCCGGTCGACCGCAAGGCCGCCCCGCTGCTGCGTGGCTGGGTGCGGCGGCTCAAGGAACAGGGCGTGCGCTTCCATGTGCAGCACTTCTGGACCGGCTGGCAGGACGACGGTGCGCTGCGCTTCGAGACTCCGGACGGAGTGGCCACGGTGCAGGCCGATGCGGTGGTGCTGGCGATGGGCGGTGGCAGCTGGCCCGAGCTGGGCTCGGATGGCGCGTGGGTGGCGCCGCTGGCCGCGCGCGGCATCGACATCGCACCGCTGAAACCGGCCAACTGCGGTTTCGACATCGACTGGACGCCCTACTTCCGCGACCGCCAGGCCGGCGCCCCGTTGAAGCCGGTGGTCGCGCACTGGCTCGGGCTGGACGGCCAGGAACACGCGCAGCAGGGTGAGTGCGTGATCACGGCCAATGGCATTGAAGGCAGCCTCATCTACGCGCTTGCCGCGGACCTGCGCGACCGCCTGGCGCGCGATGGCCAGGTGCAGCTGCAGCTGGACCTGTTGCCCGGGCAGACCGAAGCGCAGCTGCTGGACAAGCTGCACAAGCCACGCCAGGGCCGCAGCTTCGGCGAACACCTGCGCCGCCAGCTGGGTCTCAGTGGGGTGAAATCGGCGTTGCTGTTTGAAGTGCTGGGCAAGGACGCCGGCCAGCTGCCGGCCGAAACCATCGCCACCGCGCTGAAGCGGTTGACGCTGACGCCGCTGCGCCCGCGACCGATCGACGAGGTGATCAGCACCGCCGGCGGCGTGCGGCTGGAAGCGCTGGATGACACGTTGATGCTGCGCGACCTGCCCGGCGCGTTCTGCGCCGGGGAGATGCTGGATTGGGAAGCGCCTACCGGCGGGTATCTGTTGACCGCGTGTTTCGCCAGCGGATTGCGCGCCGGGCGCGGTGTGGTGGAGTACCTCGCGCGATGACGCCGCGTACCGACCAACGGTCGGTACCTACCGGTAGCGTACAGGCAGCGGTCGGCACACGCCGGTAGCGCCCGACCGTTGGTCGGGCGGCGCAACAGCACATCGCGCGTCAGCGCGATTTGCTGTTGCGTAGCGCCTGGATGCGCGCTGGTGGCTGGAACGAGTCGCTGCGTGCATCCGCCCAGAAGTCGTGGAATACCGCGTGGTCGGGCACCCGGCGCAGCAGTTCGCCCGGGGTGAGGTAGCGGTACAGCGAGGCCAGCGAGCGGATCTCCACCGGCGACACGCGGCGCACGATGTGTTCCGGGCCCAGTTCGGCCGGATGCTGCAGGCCGGCCGCGCACAGCAGGTCGCGCAGCGCACGCAGGGTGTTCTCGTGGTAGTTGTGCACGCGGGTGGCCTTGTCGGCCGGGTCCAGGTGCCGCCAGCGGTTCGGGTTCTGGGTGGCGATGCCGGTCGGGCAGCGGTCGCTGTGGCAGCTCAGCGACTGGATGCAGCCCAGCGCGAACATGAAACCCCGCCCGGCATTGCACCAGTCCGCGCCCAGCGCGATGGTGCGCGCGATCTCGAAGGCACTGCTGACCTTGCCCGCCGCCCCGACCCGGATCCGGTCGCGCAGGTCCAGGCCGACCAGCGTGTTGTGGACCAGCAACAGCGCTTCATGCATCGGCACGCCGACATGGTCGATGAACTCGGCCGGCGCCGCGCCGGTGCCGCCTTCGGCACCGTCGACCACGATGAAATCCGGCAGCAGCCCGGTTTCCTGCATTGCCTTGGCGATGCCGAACCATTCCCACGGGTGGCCGATGGCCAGCTTGAAACCGACCGGCTTGCCACCGGACAGCTCGCGCAGGCGCACCACGAACTGCAGCAGTTCCACCGGCGTGTTGAACGCCGAGTGCTTCGACGGCGACACGCAGTCCACGCCCATCGGTACGCCGCGGGTGGCGGAGATCTCGGCGCTGACCTTGGCGGCCGGCAACACCCCGCCGTGGCCGGGCTTGGCGCCCTGCGACAGCTTGATCTCGATCATCTTCACCTGGTCGGTGTTGGCGTTGGCGACGAAACGCTCTTCGCTGAAACCGCCGTGCTCATCGCGGCAGCCGAAATAGCCGGAGCCGATTTCCCAGACCAGGTCGCCGCCCATCTCACGGTGGTAGGGTGAAATCGAGCCTTCGCCGGTGTCGTGGTAGAAACCGCCACGGCGCGCGCCTTCGTTGAGCGCGCGGATCGCATTGGCCGACAGCGAGCCGAAGCTCATGGCCGAGATGTTGAACACGCTGGCCGAATACGGCTTGGCGCAGTTGGGCCCGATCAGCACGCGGAAGTCGTGGTCGGCCACCTCGGTCGGCGCCAGCGAATGGTTGATCCATTCGTAGTCCACCGCGTAGGTGCTGCGCAGCGTGCCGAACGGCACCACGTCCATTTCGTTCTTGGAGCGCTGGTAGATCAGCGCGCGTTGCTGGCGCGAGAACGGCACGTCCTCGAGATCGCTCTGCACGAAGTACTGGCGGATTTCGGGGCCGATCGATTCCAGCCCGTAACGGAAATGCGCCATCACCGGGTAGTTGCGGCGCAGCGTGCTGCGCTTCTGCAGCAGGTCCCAGGTGCCCACGATGACCATCGCCGCGCTGATGCCCACGCCCCAGTACCAGGCGGCCCAGTACCCGGCCAGATACAGCGAAACCGGGAGCAACAGGATGGCGAGCACGTAGACCAGGTAACGATGCATGGCTTTCCTCGATCAACAACCGGGTTCGAGTCTACAGGCGGTCGTCGACCACGTCCCGTGGCCAGACCGACTTCACGTCGTAGACGATCCCATCCGGCGCGAGCAGCGCGCGGATCCGTGCGGTGTCCATCGCGCGGAAGCGGTCATGCGCCACCGCCAGCACCACCGCGTCGTAGCCCTGCGGGTCAGGCTGTTCCACCCACTGCACACCGCTGCCTTCCAGCGTGGCCGGACCGACCCACGGGTCCTGCACCTGCACCTGCGCGCCGCTGGACTGCAGGGCCTGGGCCAGTTCCAGCGCGCGGCTGTTGCGCAGGTCCGGGCAGTTCTCCTTGAAGGTCACCCCCAGCACCAGCACGCGTGCGCGCTGCGGTGCCTTGCCGCGGCTGGCCAGCAGCGCCAGCACGCGTTGCGCCACGTGCGCGCCGACGCGGTTGTTGACCTGCCGCGCGGTGTGGATCAGGTCCGGGTGGTAGCCCACGCTTTCGGATTTGTGCAGCAGGTAGTACGGATCCACGCCGATGCAGTGGCCACCGACCAGGCCGGGGCGGAACGGCAGGAAGTTCCATTTGCTGCCGGCGGCATCCAGCACATCCTGGGTATCGATGCCGAGCCGGTCGAAGATCAGTGCCAGCTCGTTGACCAGCGCGATGTTGACGTCGCGCTGGATGTTCTCGATCACCTTGGCCGCTTCGGCCACGCGGATCGACGGTGCCGGCCAGGTGCCCGCAGTGATGATGCGCGCGTACAACGCATCGACAAGCGCGGCGATCTCCGGGGTGGACCCGGAGGTGATCTTGCGGATGTCGGGCAGGCGCCGCTGGCGGTCGCCCGGGTTGATCCGTTCCGGACTGTAGCCGCAGTGGAAGTCCTGGTTGAAGCGCAGCCCTGAGCCGGCTTCCAGCAGCGGCACGCAGACCTCTTCGGTGGTGCCGGGGTAGACGGTGGATTCGTAGATCACCAGGTCGCCGGGCTTGAGCACGCTGCCGATCAGGATGCTCGCGTCGCGCAGCGGGCCAAGATCCGGCTGTTCGTGTGCGTCGATCGGGGTGGGCACGGTCACGATGTAAACGGTGCACGCGGCAAGGTCGGCCGGGTCGACGCTGTAGCGCGCCTGCACCGCAGCGGCGAGTTCGTCCGCCGACATTTCCAGGGTGTGGTCGCGGCCCTGCTGCAGTTCGGCCACGCGCGCATGGTCGATGTCGTAGCCGAGCGTGGGCAGCTGCGCGCCGAACGCTACCGTCAACGGCAGGCCGACATAGCCCAGCCCAATCACGCCGATGCGTGCCTGTGCGGCGCGGTCGGCCGCCGTCATCCGGCCAGCCCCGCAGGCGCACGCAGGCGCGGCAGCAGGTACGCGGGGGAACGATCGATCATGCGGGGCACCACCAGGAAACAGTTGCGACAAGCCTAACGCGGCAGGCGCTGCGCCACAAAGAACAAAGCCGCCGCCCGCGGAGAGTACGGACGACGGCCAACAAGTGGTCCAGCTGCGGTTACTTCCCTTTCAGACAACCCCGGGGCATACCCCGGACCGGTCACAGCTGGTAGACACATGGTACGAAGCGGACTGTGATCTTTGTGTTACGAGCGACGCCACTCACGAGCCCAGCGTCACGGCTGCGGGTTCGAGTTCGCCGGAGACGCCGGTCCATACCTCGAGCAGACGCGCGAAGCCGACCCGGCGCTGGCCATCCACGGGCGCGTAAGCGGCGAACCCGGTCCAGTCGGCATCGATGATCGCGCTCATCACGTCCGGGTCGATGCGGGCAGAGGCCATCGTCCAGCGCGGGAAATGACGCGTGCCGACCTCGCCGCGTGCCAGTTCGCGCATCTGCTGGTGGCTGCGCGCGTTGATCACGCGCTGCTCGACCGGGGCTACGCCATCATCCGGGCCCTCGATGTACTGCAGGAAGCGCCGGCCATCGAACATCAGCACGCTGGTCACACCGGCCACGCGGTTGAAGTTGGAGGCCTCGGCGAGGATGCGGTCGATGCCCGGACCGTCGATGCCGTCGACTGCCTCGCTTACATAGGCGAACGCCTGCAACGCCATATGCACCCCCCGGTGAAGTCCACATGACTATGCCATGAAGATCGCGGGGGTGAAAAGATGGTTTTCCGGCTCAGGGCGACTCGACGTGGTAGCCGGCCTGGCGCAGCCGCTCGAGATAGCCACCCGGTTCCACCAGGGTGTGCACGGGCACGGTCGCAAAGGTGACCGCGTTGCCGGCCAGCGCTGTGCGTGCCGCGCCCATCCACTTCTCCGCCGCGCGTGCATCCAGGTTGGTCATGCCACGCCGGCGCCCCAGCTCGCTGTCGGCAATCGCGCCGACACAGGCGTCGTACTGGCTCTTCAAGGCCAACTGCTGGAGCGCGTCGATATCCCCTGCCGCCCAGGCGTTGGCGCGCTCGACCAGCAGCGGCATCTGGTGTTCAACCACGTCCAGCGTCCGCTGCAGGCAGGCCACGTCCTGCAGCGGGCTGGCGCGCACTTCCTTCAGTGCGGCGCGCGGATCGTCCACCTTGACCTCCACCCGGGTCACCACGGGCGTCAGGCCGCGGGCCTTGTACGCCTTTTCAAGCAGCTTGCCCACGCCGGATCGGGGACTGAGCCCGACCTCGTCGAGGGCAGCCACGTACAGCCGCGTGGCGGCCACCAGCGGGCGGTCCTTCTCCACCCCATTGCCGCGCCCGAGGTAACGGGCCTTCAACGGCTGCCAGCGCGCATACAGCTCCGGCGGCAGAATCTCCTGCAGTCGCCTGCCCTGCGGGTCGTGCTGCGCCTTCATGGCCGAGGGCAGCAGGGTGAGCCGGCTGAAAAAGCCGACATCGGCATCCAGCGTCCAGCCCGGCGGCCCCAACACGGCATCGGCGCTGGCGATGACCGCCTTGACCTCGTCGGCGCGCCAGTCCAGCCTGGCCGGCAGCGGCGATACCGTGCCCAGGATCCACAACGTGTGGCCTTGCGCATTGGTGACCCGCCACATGCCCGGCCCGGGCTGCACGCCGGAGACCACCACCGGCGCCAGGTCGACCACCTCGGGCGGTGCCTGCTGCGCCCTGCCTTCGGGCACACCCGCACAGGCCAGCCACACCAGCAACGCGCCTGCTGCTGCCCTCTTCGCCATGCCTGTCCACCTTCCTGTGCGCCTGCCGTGCAGCGTACGGCGCGCATCGCAGCGGCGTAAACCGTGCCTCAAGTACCGGTGCCGATCAGCCCGGGTCCGGTGCCTGCCGATAGGGCTCTTCAAACGGGCGGAAATCGTGCTCGTCCAGCGCCGCCGCGATCCATGCCTGCACGCCCGGCAGCGCCCGCACCTGCTGCATGTAGGCGGCAACGCGCGGCGACACCGGCACGGCGTAGGTGTGCAGGCGCATCACCACCGGCGCGAAGAACGCATCGGCGATGCTGAAACGATCGAACAGCAGCGGGCCCTCATGGCGTGCCAGCAACCCCTCCCAGAGCGCCTGCAGACGCTGCAGGTCGGCCACTACATCCGGCTGCTCGCGCAGTACCCGCGCCCCCACTTCGGGAAGCAGTGCTTCGATGTTCATCGGGAAGTGCGAGCGCAACGCGCCGAACCCGCTGTGCATGGCGGCGGTCGCGCTGCGGGCCAGCGCACGTTCGCGGGTCTCCTGCGGCCACAGCGCCGATTCCGGAAACCGTTCGGCCAGGTATTCGGCGATGGCCAGCGAATCCCAGACGACCAGCGCGCCATCGACCAGCACCGGCACGGTGCCCGAGGGCGACAATGCCTCGGCGCTGCGCTTGAACTGCGAGTCCGGGTCGAAACTGTCAAAGCGCAGCACGACTTCGTCGAACGGAATGCCGGCCTGGGTCATCAGCACCCACGGCCGCATCGACCACGAGGAGTAGTTCTTGTTGCCGATGTGCAGTTTCAGCATATGCAGAATGGCCCGGAGCAGGAAAGCTGATGCTAGCGCCCCCTAGGATTCCGCTACAATCCCTCCGCAGCGCCGCCCGGATGGCGAAACTGGTAGACGCATCGGACTTAAAATCCGCCGGGGGCAACCCCATGCCGGTTCGATTCCGGCTCCGGGCACCACCTCAGATCGCCCGCGAATAGCGCACCGGCTGTTCGGGCTGGGCCAGGTAACGGTCAAAGCACATCGCCAGCAGGCGCAGCAATGGACGCCCGCGCGCGGTGGCGCGCACCACGCCGTCGCGGAACTCGGCCAGGCCGTCGGCCTCCAGCGCCGTCAATGCGGTGAGCGCATCGGCGAAGTACTGGTCGAAATCGACACCATGGCGTGCCCCCAGCGCGCGGCCATCCACCTCGCCCTGGCACATCAGCTGGTTGATCAGCGCGGCGCGCAGCGCATCGTCCGCATCCAGGGTCAGCCCCCGCCACACCGGCAGGCGCCCGGCATCCACCGCCGTTTCCCAGCCCGGCAGGTCGCGCGGGTTCTGGCTGTAGCAGTTGCCGATGCGGCTGATCGCGCTGGCGCCCAGCCCGACCAGGTCGGTCTGCGCGTGGGTGGTGTACCCCATGAAGTTGCGGTGCAACTGGCCGGCGCGCTGGGCGCGGGACAGGTTCTCTTCCGGCAGTGCGAAGTGATCCATGCCGATGTACTGGTACCCGGCCAGCGACAGCCGACGCACCGCCAGGCCGAGCAGCGCCAGCTTCTGTTCCGGGCTGGGCAGCGCGGCATCGGGGATCTGCCGCTGCGCCTTGAACAGGTTCGGCAGGTGCGCATAGCCGTAGATCGCCAACCGGTCGGGGCGTTCGCGCAGCACCGTTTCCAGGGTGCGCGCGAAGCCCTCCAGGGTCTGGTGCGGCAGGCCATAGATCAGGTCCACGTTGACCGAGCGCAGGCCATGCTCGCGGCACGCACGCAGCACCTCCAGCGTGGCCTCCACGCCCTGCTCGCGGTTGATCGCGCGCTGTACCACCGGGTCGAAATCCTGGATGCCCAGGCTCGCCCGGTTGAAGCCCAACGCGCCCAACCGGGCGATGTCCTCGCGGGTGACGAAGCGCGGATCGAGCTCGATCGAGAAGTCGCGAGCGGCCGAGGTGCTGAACGAAAAGCGCTGGCGCAGCCCCTCGATCAGCTCGCGCATCTGGGTCGCGGCCAGGAAGTTCGGGGTGCCACCGCCAAGGTGCAGCTGCACCACTTCGCGCGAGGCGTCGAACAGCGGTGCGATCAGGTCGGCTTCGCTGAGCACGCGCGCGACATACGCCACGCCCTTGCCATGGTCGCGGGTGATTACCCGGTTGCAGCCACAGTAGAAGCAAGGGCTGCTGCAGTACGGCACATGCACGTACAGCGACAGCGGCAGCGCTTCGGCATTGCTGGCCGCGATCGCGGCACGCAGCCCATGCTCATCGAAGCCGTCGTGGAAATGCGGCGCGGTGGGATAGGAGGTGTAGCGCGGGCCGGGCCGGTCGTGACGACGCAGCAGGTCCGGGTCGAAGTGCCAGGCAAGCCCGGCGGCGGCAGGCGAAAGGGTGTCCATGGACCAAGCGTGCGCGCCCGCGCGCGGCGGCGCATTGAGCCAGATCAATCCAGGCGCGGTCTTGCGGCGAGCGGCAGTTCGGGCCAGCGCTGCATCTGGATGCGCCGCCAGAAGGTGTCGGCGATGCGCGTGGCCACGTCGTCGGCCAGCTGCTGCATGGGCGGGTTGCCCAGTTCGGCGGTGGTGCGCCGGAACAGCAGCAGCCAGCGGTCGAACAGCGCGCGCTCCAGCTCCGGCATGGCCATGTGCTTGGACATCGGGTTGCCGTTGAAGCGGCGGGTGCCGCGCAGCATGGCCGACCAGAAATCCACCAGCTGGGCCAGATGCACGTCCCACTCGTGGATGCGCGCCTCGAACACCGGGCCCAGCTGCTCGTCCTGGCGCACGCGGGCGTAGAAGTCGTGCACCAGGCGGGTGACTTCCTGCTCGCTGCACAGCGCCAGGGAGGCGGCCGGCAGCACGGGGGCGACGGACGAGGACATGCGGTCATGATGCTACGCCGCCTTGATCAGGATCAATGTGGCGTGCTGTCGCAGGGCCTACCGTGCAGGCCATGGACACGCTGAACGCCCCGCCTGGCAACCGCCGCCGCCTGCTGATCCAGCAGTGGGGTGCGGTGCTGTGGCCGAGCTTTGTCGCCGCCGGGCTGGCCTGCGCGGTGTTTTTCGCCTTCGTGGATCCGTTGCGCCTGCGCGACATCACCTTTCCGGACCAGGCGCTGAGTCGCGAACTGGGCTACACGCTGGGCTTCTTCATGTTCTGGTCGGTCACCGCTGCCGCCAGCGCGGTCACCGGCTACCTGCTGCGGCCGCGGCCGCGCGATGACGACGAGCTGCCGCTGGGATGACGCCGGCTGCGCCCCCTGCCCTGCGCTGGCGCGCCCTGGTATGGGCAGCGCTGCTCATGCTGTTCTACGCCCTGCCCTGGCTGCGCTGGAACGGGCGGCAGGCACTGCTGTTCGACCTGCCGGCGCGCCGCTTCGACCTGTTTGGGCTGACCCTGTGGCCGCAGGATGTCGGCGTGCTGTTCGGGCTGGTCGCGGTGCTGGCCTGCACGCTGGTGCTGCTCACCACCGTGGCCGGGCGGGTCTGGTGCGGGCATGCCTGTCCGCAGACGTTGTGGAGCGGCCTGTTCCGCTGGATTGAACGCAGCGCCACGCGACGACTGCGACCGCCGGCCCTGGCCCGCGTGGTCAAACACCTGGCCTGGGCCGCGGTCGCACTATGGACCGGTATCACCTTCGTCGGCCTGTTCAGTCCGATCCAACCGCTGGTGGCCGGCTTCTGGCCGGCCCGCTGGAGCGGCTGGGAAACGTTCTGGGTGCTGTTCTACGCCACGGCCGCGTGGGCCAACGCCGGCTTTCTGCGCGAACAGGTCTGCATCGACCTGTGCCCGTATGCGCGGGTGGCCCCGATGCTGTGCGATGCCGACACCCCGAAGGTCTGCTACGACGCCCGCCGCGCCGAACCGCGCGGCGCCCGCCAGCGTGGACAAGGTTCGGTGCAGCAACGTGGTCGTGGCATGCTCGATCCGACCAGTGCCAGCGACTACGCCTTCCGTGCGGCGCATCCGGCCTTGGCCGGCCCGCCGCCGCGCTTCGCCGACGATCGGCTGGGCGATTGCCTGGACTGCGGTGCCTGCGTCCAGGTGTGCCCCATGCAGCTGGACGTGCGCGCCGGGCCGCAGCCGGACTGCATCGCCTGTGGCGCGTGCGTGGATGCCTGCGATGCGCAGATGCGCGCGTGGCGGTTTCCGAGCGGGTTGGTCCAGCTGGCCAGCGAAAACGAGATGCAGGGAAGGCCGCGACGGTGGCTTCGTCCGCGCACGCTGGCGGCACTGCTCAGCCTGGCCGCGCTGCTCGGTATCGGGCTGCATTACCTGTAACCGCCATCCCCGGGCGGTTGGCCTCAGCGCGTGCGGTTGTCGGGCGGCGGCACCATCTGCGCGCGCCGGACAATGCCGAGCTGTTCAATGATCAGGGCCAGTTCGTTGGTCACCTGGGTGCGGCCGCGGCCCTGCGGCACCAGGCGTTCAAGCACCTGCTGGTAGGTGGTCCAGAACTCCGGCCCACACCCGTGCTTGCTGTAGCTGGCCTCCAGCTCGGTGCGGACGCCGTCAGCCAAGTCATTCGCGCCGTATCGCATACGACCTCCCTTGGACCTGCCCTGCATCGAAGACGAGCAATTCCCCCTGCCAGGCTTGCGCCTGTCGCCCCGCCGCTGGGAGGCGGCAGGACTTCACCCACGTTTCACTCCACCCTTTCATGCCCTTCGCGCCAAGTCAACCAATGGTGAACAGGCGATCAAACAGGCCCTGAATGGTTCAGGCACGCTCCTGTCCACGCAGGCAGGATGCCGCGCGGTTGTTGACACCGTGATGTCAGCCCGCGAAGGCCCGGCGGGTGGTCAGCCCCCCATCCGCCAGATGCCATAGGCGCTGATGGCCACGCCGGCGCCCAGCACCATCCAGGCCACGCCGTTGAAGCGCTTGAACACCTTGGCGAGGCCGAACGAAAGCACGATGGCCGCCAGCCCAAACCCCAGCACGACCACGCCGCTGACGTTGCTGGGCGAATCCCAGAACGAACCGGGCGCGCCGACGGCTGCAAACCACAAGGCGATATCCATCGAACATCCTCGACACGAAACGGTACTGCACAGTAGGTGTGCGCTCGTCCGGGCGAGGTGAAGGGCGGAAACGAAAAACCCCGCCGAAGCGGGGTCTGTCGAATTACTGGAGGCCTGGGTCGGAATTGAACCGGCGTACGCGGATTTGCAGTCCGCTGCATGACCACTCTGCCACCAGGCCGGTGACCCTATAAAACAAGACCCCGAGAACGGGGCCTGGTCAGGATTTGGAGCGGGAAACGAGACTCGAACTCGCGACCTCAACCTTGGCAAGGTTGCGCTCTACCAACTGAGCTATTCCCGCAAAATCAGGCGAATATGTTACCGGAACCGCGGGTAACACACCAGCCTTTTTACACTTCATCGCCGCGTGCCACCGCGGAGAAAAACAAGGCCCCTGGGGGGCCCTGTCGAAATCTGGAGCGGGAAACGAGACTCGAACTCGCGACCTCAACCTTGGCAAGGTTGCGCTCTACCAACTGAGCTATTCCCGCAGTGTTGCTGCGTCCTGCGACCGGCACCTGCGTCGAAGGAGCGCTATTGTGTCGGGATTCCTTCACGTCGTCAACAGGTTTATGCAGCGGTATTCAGCCGTACATGCGCATGCCGCGACGATGAAAATAGACCTGTTCGGCCACCCGCCGCAGCAGGCGGGACTGCAGCAGAAGATCCAGCGGCCAATCCGCCTGCAGGTGGTCCATGGCCCAGCGCAGCACCCGTTTGCGCCGGAACGTGGGCGCGGCGCGGACGGCGACGCTTTCGGCCGCAGGCCCCCTGCCGCGCAGGTGGCGGGCCACCGCATCGCCGACCGTCCAGCCATGCCGCCAGGCCGAATGGATGCCACCGGCCGACAACGGCGAAACGATACCGGCCGCGTCTCCGGTAAGGATCACGCCCGGCGCGGCGATCGGCCCGCGTGCGAGCCCGCAGGGGACCAGCCCGGCGCGGGTCGCGCTGGGGCGGGCCGCTTCGGGCAGTCCGATCACGCTGCGGATGTGCGCCAGGAAACCCGCCAGGTCCGGCTGGCGCGCATGCGCGGGGTCGTGGCGCAGCGCCAGCCCGATCTGCACACCGGTCGGGTTCTGCGCTGCCCAGCCGATGTAGCCGGGCGCGAAGCGACGGCTTGCGAAGCAGTGCAGCGCGCCACCTTCTGGCAGCTGCAGGCCGGCAAATTCCTGCTCGATCCCGAACAGGGTGTCGTGCACCCGCCCCAGCCCGGTGCGCTGGGCCACGCGCGAACGGGCGCCGTCAGCGCCCACCAGATAGCGCGTGCGCCCTGCCCCGGCCACCTGCCAGCCCTCGCCATCGCGCACGGCCTCGGTGAAGGACTGCTGCAGGCGAAGCTCGACACCATGCGCAGGCAGTTCGGCTGCCAGCCAGCGCATCAGGTTCGGCGTGTCGGTGGTCATGAAGTAGTAGCCCGGTGCGGCCAGCTGCACGCTGCGCAGGTTCGGCGCATACAGGCGCACGCGTTCCACGCGTTGCAGCAGTGCGGGCGGAATGCGCTGCAGCCAGGTCTGTTCAACGACCTCTTTGACCAGGATGCCGGTGGTATGCAGGCGCGCGCCTGGATCTTCCTTGCGTTCCAGCGCGCATACGCGCAGGCCGAATTCGGCAGCGGCCAGTGCGCAGGCGGCGCCGGCGAAACTGGCGCCGACCACGACCAGGTCCCAGTCGTATGCGGCGTTGGGGGTGTTCATTGCGATGCATTCCTGCGGATGCGGGCGCACAGGATCGCGGCGGCAGGCGGGGCGGCCATGAAGTGCCGGTGAAGCGGGAATGAAGCGCGACCACCAACGAAAAAAGCGACCCGAGGGTCGCTTTTTTCTTGAATCTGGAGCGGGAAACGAGACTCGAACTCGCGACCTCAACCTTGGCAAGGTTGCGCTCTACCAACTGAGCTATTCCCGCTTGGGAGGCGAAATTCTACAGCCAAACGCGGTGCTGTCAACAGCCCTCAGCCCTTCTTTTTCAGGCGTGCGGTTTCACGTGCGGCGCGTTCGTCCTCGCGCAGGCTCGGCCACGCCGCATGCAGGTACTGCAGGCCGGAGAACAGGGTGAGTACCGCAGCGATCGCCAGGGTCCAGTCGCCGACATGGAATACCGGTTCGCCCATCCAGATATCGGACACCGGCGTGTTCGGCGCCACCGAATACAACAGGCACAGCAGCGCGACCATCTGCGCGGTGGTCTTGATCTTGCCGATCAGGGCCACCCGCACCTTCGCGCGCTGGCCGATTTCAGCCATCCATTCGCGCAGTGCCGACACCGCGATTTCGCGGCCGACGATGACGGCGGCCCAGAATGCCATCCACGGCGTGGGGTGGCCCTGCACGATCAGGAACAGCGCCACGGCCACCATCAGCTTGTCCGCAACCGGGTCCAGGAAGGCGCCGAACGCCGAGGCCAGGTCGTAGCGGCGGGCGATCCAGCCATCCAGCCAATCGGTCAGCGCGGCGATGCCGAAGATCGCCGCCGAGGCGAAATTGGTCCAGGTGTAGGGAAGGTAGAACACCAGCACCAGCACCGGGATCATCACGATCCGCAGCAACGTCAGCCAGGTGGGGAGGGTCAACTTCATTGCGTCTCTCTACTCGCCGGCCGCAGGGGGCGTGGGCAGTCCATGAAGGTTAGCGTAGATGCGTGCGGCAAGGGCGTCATTGATGCCCTCCACCTTGGCGATTTCCGCCTCGCCGGCCGCCTTCAGGCCGACCAGCCCGCCGAAATGCTTGAGCAGGCTGGCGCGCCGGCGCGGCCCGATGCCGGGAATGTCCTCCAGCTTGCTGGTCATGCGCGCCTTCTGCCGGCGGCCCCGATGGCCGGTGATCGCAAACCGGTGCGCTTCGTCGCGGACCTGCTGGATGAACTGCAGGGCCGGTGATGCGGCGCCGGGGCGCAGCTCGCGGCCATCGGGCATCACCAGCGCTTCGTGTCCGGCGCGGCGCTCCACGCCCTTGGCCACGCCCACCAGCATCACCCCTTCCACGCCGAGGTCGGCCAGTGCGGCCTGCGCCTGGGCCAACTGGCCGGCGCCGCCGTCGATCAGCAGCAGGTCCGGCAGCACGCCCTCCTCTTCCACCGCGCGACGGAAGCGACGGTCGATGGCCTGGCGCATGGCCGCGTAGTCATCGCCGGGTTCGATCCCGCTGATGTTGAAACGCCGGTACTGGCTGCGCACCGGGCCGCTGGCATCGAACACCACGCATGAAGCCACGGTGGCTTCGCCCATGGTGTGGCTGATGTCGAAGCACTCCACGCGTTTGACCTGCTCAGCCAGGCCGAGCATCTGCCGCAGGTCCTCGCTGCGCGCATGCTGGGCGCTGCGGCTGGTGAGCTCGCTGACCAGCGTGATCTGCGCATTGCGGCTGGCCAGCTCGACATAACCGGCCCGTTCGCCGCGCACGTTCCACTTCAGCTGCACCTTGGCCTCGGCCGAGGCGCTGAGCGCCGATTCGATCAGGCTGGCATCGGGAATCTCGCGGTCCAGCAGGATCTCGCGCGGCGGGGAATGTTCGGCGTAGTACTGCGACACGAAAGCGCCGAGCACTTCGTCCGCGCTTTCTTCGCCGTTGGTGCGCGGGAAGAACGGCCGCGTTCCCATGTTCCGGCCATCGCGGAACGCCAGCAGCATCACGCAGGCGCTTGCGCCCTGCGTGGCGCAGGCCAGCACGTCGAGGTCGGCGGCGCGGCCATCCACGTACTGGCGGGTCTGCATGCTGCGCAGGGACGTGACCAGGTCGCGCAGGCGCGCGGCCTGCTCGAATTCCAGCGCTTCGCTGGCCGCCTGCATCTGCGTGCCCAGTTCGCGCGCCAGCTGGTCGCTCTTGCCTTCCAGGAACATCGAGGCACGCCGCACCGATTCGGCGTAGTCGTCGGCGGCCACCAGGTCCACGCACGGCGCGCTGCAGCGGCCGATCTGGTACTGCAGGCACGGTCGCGAGCGGTTGCGGAACACGCTGTCCTCGCAGCTGCGCAGCTTGAACAGCTTGTGCATGAGGTTGAGCGTTTCGCGCACCGCGGTCACCCCCGGGTACGGACCGAAGTACCGGCCCGGCACCGCGCGCGGCCCGCGGTGCAGCGCGATGCGCGGCCAGTCTTCGCGGGTCAGCAGCACGTGGGGATAGGTCTTGTCGTCGCGCAGCGAGACGTTGTAACGCGGCGACAGCGACTTGATCAGCTGGTTTTCCAGCAGCAGCGCTTCAGCCTCGGAACGCGTCACGGTCACATCCATGCGCGCGACCTGCGACAGCATGGACATGATCCGCGCGGTCTTGGGCGCGCCATTGAAGTAACTGCCCACGCGGTTGCGCAGCGCGCGGGCCTTGCCGACATACAGCAGGGTGTCGTCGGCGGCGTACATGCGGTACACGCCGGGCGCGGTGCTCAGGTGGGCCGCGAATGCCTTTCCATCGAAGGCCGGAGCGGTAGTGAGGGTCATTCGCTGATCGGCACGTCGCTCAGTACGCCGCTCACCGGGTCGAAACGCAGTACGGCATGGGCATCGGTCTCGGCGATCCACACCGCACCGCCGCCCAAGGCCAGCCCGGCCGGACCATGCAGCCGCCGCGGCAGCGCCACGGTACTCAGTTCGCCGCCGCCCAGGCGCAGG
This sequence comes from Stenotrophomonas sp. GbtcB23, assembly GCF_019091045.1. Lineage (NCBI taxonomy): Bacteria > Pseudomonadati > Pseudomonadota > Gammaproteobacteria > Lysobacterales > Lysobacteraceae > Stenotrophomonas > Stenotrophomonas sp. GbtcB23. The sequence continues at coordinate 127,914 of NZ_JAGXKC010000002.1, forward strand.
GTGCGCAGTCGGCCGTTGCCGGCGTCGGCGATCCACAACACGGGCGCGTCCGGGCTCATCGCGATGGCCTGCGGGTACTGCAGCTGGGCAGCGGTGCGCGGACCATCCTGGTCGCCGAACGACCACATTCCCTGCCCCACCAGCGTCTGCACCAGGTCGCCGCGCAGCTGCATCGAACGGATCGACGAACCCAGCGCGTCGCATACGTACAGCACCTGCTGCACCGCCGCCAGCGCGGTCGGCTGCGCGAACGCGGCCAGATGGCCGCTGCCGTCACGCTCGTCGATCGCGCCGGAGCCGGCGCGCCAGGACAACGTGCGCTGGCCCAGGTGATAGCTCCAGATGCGGTTGTCGCCAGCCATCGCGATATGGATCTGGTTGTCGGCGACCACCAGGCCCTGCGGATGGTTCAGGGGGGTCTGGCGCGGGTCACCCACCGCGCCTTCGCGCGGCTCGCCCGGACGACCATTGCCGCACAGAGTGTCGACCTGCCCGGTCAGCAGGTGGATCCGGCGCAACGCATGGTTGCCGGTGTCGGCGACGTACAGCCACTCGCGTTCCAGGGCCAGGCCCTGCGGCCGGTTGAACGCGGCCTCGCCCGGGCCGCCATCCATCATGTCGGCGGTGCCCATCCCGAACTGGCGAAGCACCCGCCCGGCATGGCTGCACTCGAGGATGCGATGGTGGCCACTGTCGGCGATGTACAGCCGCTCGGTGCTCACCGCCAGCGCGGTCGGGAACAGCAATGGCAGGCGCGGCTCGGGATGCAGCTCGCGCTGGCGCGATGCGTCCGCGTCGAGCGGGCTGGACGTCCCCTGGCAGAGTGCATTGAGGGCACGATCAAGCTCCTCGCCGAAGCCGACCAGGCGGTCGACCTCGCGCCCCTGTGCATCCAGCAGCACCAGGGTCGGCCAAGCCGCCACGTTGAACCTGCGCCAGCCGTCCCAATCGGCATCCAGCAGCGCCGGCACGGTCACGCCCTGTCGGCGCAGCAGTTTCAGCGCCTGCTCCGGTTCGCGCTCGAAGTCGAAGCGCGGCACCTGCAGGACCAGTACCTGCAGCTTGCCGGGGTTGCGCGACTGCCATTGGCCAAGCTCGGCCAGCCGGTGCGCGCACCACACCGAGGCGGCGTTGACAAAGGCCAGTACCACCGGGCGACCACGCAGTTCGGTCAGGGTGGTCGGGGCGGCATTGAGCCACGTGGCGAATTCGGGCAGATCCTGGACGGGCTGTACGTTCATGCGCTGATTATGCCGGACTGGGCGTCATGCAACCGTCGTGCCACCGTCAATTTCGCGGCGGGCCAGCCAGCCCTCGGCACGCACCAGGTCCTCGGGCGTATCGATCCCCGGCGGGAAGGCGGCCGGCGACAGCGCCACACTCAGCCGGTGGCCCGCCTCCAGCACCCGCAGCTGCTCCAGCGATTCCAGCTGTTCCAGCGTGCCCGGCGGCAACGCGGCGAACTGCTGCAGGAAACCGGCCCGGTACGCATAGATGCCGATGTGGCGCAGCCAGTGGGGGCCGGAGAGGCGCTCGCGCGACTGCGCGAAGGCGTCGCGGTGCCAGGGAATGGGAGCGCGGCTGAAGTACAGCGCGTCCAGGTTCTGCTGGCGTACCACCTTGACCACGTTCGGGTCGAACAGGGTCTCGGCATCCTCCACCGGGGTGGCCAGGGTCGCCATGGCGGCACCGCTGTAGACCAGAGCTTCCGCCACCGCGCGGATGCCCTCGGCCGGGGCGAACGGCTCGTCGCCCTGCAGGTTCACCACCACGGTGTCATCGGACCAGCCGGCCTGGCGGGCGCATTCGGCCAGCCGGTCGGTGCCGGAGGCATGGCTGGCGGCGGTCATCGCCACCTGCACGCCGTCCAGGCCCTGCAGGGCATCGGCGATGCGCGCATCGTCGGTGGCCACCCAGACCTCGCGCGCACCGGCCAGCAGCGCGCGTTCGGCCACGCGCAGCACCAGCGGTCTGCCGCCGAGCAGCCGCAGCGGCTTGCCGGGCAGCCGGGAGGCGGCGTAGCGCGCCGGAATGGCGACGACGAAATCGACGGGCTGGCTCATGCGGACCTCTCGGCAATACACGGGAACAATGGCCGCCAGTGTGCCGCAAACCCGGTGCTCAGCGCTTGCCGAGTTTGTCCACGCGGTCCAGCAGGTTGACCCAGAACGCGGCGGGCAGATCGGCCGACAACGGCACCGAAAAATGCCATTCGTTGGCGAACGCCTTGCACTTCACCGCGTCCTTTTCAGTCATCAGCACCGGCAGTTCGCTGCCAAAGCGAAGGTCCGCCGCCTGATACGCATGGTGGTCGGCGAAGGCATGCGGGACCACCCCGATACCGTGCGCACGCAGCATGTCGAAGAAGCGCTGCGGGTGCGCGATCCCGGCCACGGCGTGCACGCGCTGGCCACGGAAGTGCGACAACGCGCGGGCACGGCCGCCGCTGAGCGGCTGCGCGCTGTCGATATGCAGCTGCATCGCCCATTCGCCGAACCCGCAGGAGGCGAGCGCGGACGGATCGGTGCTGGCCTGGCCCAGGTTGACCACGCGGAAGTCGCAGTCGCGCGCGCGTTCGGCGGGTTCGCGCAACGGCCCGGCCGGGATCAACCGGCCGTTGCCGTAGCGGCGTTGTGCGTCCACCACCTCGATTTCGATGTCGCGCGCCAGCCGGTAGTGCTGCAGGCCGTCGTCGCAGACGATGATGTTGCAGCCCGCCTCGACCAACGCGTTGCCGGCGGCCACGCGGTCGGCATCGACCCGGACCGGCACGCCGGTTTTCCACGCGATCAGCACCGGTTCGTCGCCGCCCAACGCCGTCGGCGTGCTCGCCTCGACCCAGCGCGGGACCTTGGCCTCTTCGCGCCCATAACCGCGACTGGCCACGCCCGGCTTCCAGCCCGCCTCGCGCAGGCGGTCCACCAGCGCGATGGTCAGCGGGGTCTTGCCGGTACCGCCGGCGGTCACGTTGCCGACCACGATCACCGGCACCGGCAGCGCGTGGCGCTTGCGCCAACCGCGCCGGTACAGCCCACGGCGCAGCGCCACCACGGCGCCGTACACCGGCGCCAGCAGCCGTGCGGCAAACGGAATCGCACTGCCGTCGTACCAGTACGACGGCGTCTGGGAACCCTTGGACGCCATCAGGGCTGCCTTTCGCGGAACTGCATCTTGTGCAGGTGCTCGTAAAGCCCGCCCAGCGCCAGCAGCTCGCGGTGGGTGCCGCGCTCGACGATGCGGCCGTGGTCCATCACCAGCACCTGGTCGGCATGTTCGATGGTGGACAGGCGATGTGCGATCACCAGCGTGGTGCGCTCGGGCATCAGGCGCTGCAGGGCATCCTGCACCAGCCGCTCGGACTCGTTGTCCAGCGCGGCGGTGGCTTCGTCGAGGATCAATACCGGCGCGTCGCGCAGGATCGCGCGGGCGATCGCCAGGCGCTGGCGCTGGCCGCCGGACAGCAGCGCGCCGTTCTCACCCACCGGGGTCTGCAGCTGCTGCGGCATGCGCTCGATGAACTCCCACGCATTGGCGGCCTCGGCGGCAGCGCGGATCTGCTCCTCGCTGGCGTCCATGCCGTAGGCGATGTTGGCGCCCACGGTATCGTCGAACAGCATGACCTTCTGCCCGACCATCGCCACCTGGCGGCGCAGGTCGGCCAGCGGGTAGTCGTCCAGCGGCACGCCATCGAGCAGGATTCGGCCGCCGCTGGGCTCATAGAAACGCGGCACCAGCCGGATGAGGCTGGTCTTGCCGCTGCCGGAGCGGCCGACGATGGCCGTTACCGTGCCCGGCTTGGCATCGAAGGTGATGTCGTCCAGTGCGATGCCGGTATCTTCGCGGTAACGCAGCATCACGTGCTGGAAAGACAGCTCGCCACGCACGCGCTGGGCGCGGGTGCTGCCTTCGTCGCGCTCGACCGGCAGGTCAAGGATGCCGAACAGGCGCTCGGCGGCGGCCACGCCGCGCGAGATGGAGGTCTGCACGCTGGTCAGGCGGCGCAGCGACGGGATGATGGCCATCATCGAGGTCATCAGGCCCATGAACTGGCCGGCATTCAAGCGCCCGGCCAGCGCTTCGCGGGTGGACACCCACACGATCACGGCCAGCGCCAGCGCGGCCAGGAACTGCACGGTGCTGGACGCCAGCGCGCGCGTGGTTTCGACCTTCATGTTCAGGCCGAGCATGCGGTTGGCCAGCCGCGAATAACGCGAGATCTCGTGCGCCTGGGTGCCATGCACCTTCACTTCCTGCTGCGCGGCCAGCGACTGTTCGGCGGTCTGCGCCATGCTGCCCATGCCGTCCTGGATGCCGCGGCTGATGCGCCGGTAGCGCTTGCCCACGAACGACACGATCACGCCGATCAGCGGCACCACCACCAGCATCGCCACGGTTACCTTGACGCTCATCTGCAGCATCACCACCAGCATGGCGATGATGGTCAGGGTGTCGGCGACCAGGGTCTTGAGCGCATCGGCGCTGGCCTGGGTGACCTGCTCGGTGTCGTAGTTCAGGCGGCTGACCATCACCGGCGTGGCTTCGCTGTCGAAGTGCGACGACGGCAGGTGCAGGTACTTGGACAGCACCTGTTCGCGCAGGTCGCGCACCACGCTGCGGCCGGTGCGGGCCAGCGCGTAATCGCTGACCAGCGTGGCCAGGCTGCGCATCATGAACAGCCCGAGGATGGTCAGCGGCAGGATCACCGCCATGCGCGGCTCGGGGTTGACGAAGCCGCGGTTGACCAGCGGTTCCATCAGCTTGGTGAAGTGGTAACCGGCCAGGGCTTCGACCACCATCGCGATGACGGCGGCCACCATGAACACCCAGTAGGCGCGGGTGTAGCCCAGCAGGCGTTTGTAGATCGGCCAGACCGGCGCGTGTTGTTTACTCATGGACGCACCTCCGGCGCGGTAGCGATGGCGATGCGACGGAAACCGAGCTGGCCCAGGGCATCCTGGGCGGTCACTACGGCCTGGTACGGGGTGCGGGCATCGGCGCGCAGCAGCACGGTCTGCTCACGGTCGGTGCCGGCGACGGCGGCAATGGTCTGCTTGACCGATTCCACGTCCGTGCGCAGTACTTCCTGGTCGTTGATGAAGTAACGCCCTTCGGCGTTGACCAGCACGCTGAGCGAGCGCGGCGGCTCGGTGGTGTCCTGCTGGCTGGCGGTCGGCAGCTGCAGCTGCAGCGTCGAGCGCGCGTCGAAGGTGGTGGTGACCACGAAGAAGATGATCAGCACGAGGATGACGTCGATCAGGGGTACCAGATCGATGTGCACCTCGTCCTGGACCCGGTCGTTGCGGATACGCATCCGTCAGCCCTTGGCCGTGACGGGCGCGGCGCCGGCCGCCGGCGCGGTGCCGGCGCGCGGTGCCGCGTTCATGACGCCGGGGCGGCCGTCCAGTGCGTCCAGCAGGGCCGAGGCCTCCATTTCCATCTCGATCACGTAACCGCCGATGCGGCCCTTGAAGTAGCGATGGAACATCAATGCCGGGATGGCCACGATCATGCCGGTGGCGGTGCACACCAGCGCCTTGCCGATGCCGCCGGCCAGCTGGTTCACATCGCCCACGCCGTGGTCGAGGATGCCCAGGAACATCTGGATCATGCCCACCACGGTGCCAAGCAGGCCCAGCAGCGGGCCCGCCGATGCGATGGTGCCCAGCGCGTTCAGGAACCGCTCCATGCGGTGCACCAGATGCCGGCCGGCATCTTCGATGCGCTCGCGGATCTGGTCGCGCGGGCGGTTGCGCGCTTCCAGCGCCACGGCCAGCAACGCGCCCAGCGGCGAGTTGGCCCGAAGCGACTGGATGTGATTCGGATCGAGCTTGCCGCGCGCGGCCCAGTTGCGCACTTCCTGGCCCAGCCCCGGGGGCAGGACCTCGTTACGCCGCAAGGTCCAGAAACGCTCCAGGACGATTGCCAAAGCCAGTACGCCCAACAGCAGCAGCGGCACCATCGGCCAGCCACCGGCCTTGACCAGTTCCCACACGTTTCAACCCTCCGGCCCATTGGCCGCCTGTATGACCGCCGATAGGATAGCAGCCGACCGCGTCCGCTCCGCGGCATCCCACCAACGGCGTTCGAAAAGACGCTGTTCGCGCACCTGCAACCCCTCCTGGCCCAGCCACAGGCGCAGCGCGCCGCTGTCGGCGGTGTTCAGCACTTCGGCAGGGGCCGCCCGCCAGCGCTGCACGACGTCCGGGCGCGGGTGCCCGAACCGGTTGCCATGCCCGGCCGAGACGATCGCCAGGCGGGGCGACACCGCCTGCACCCAGTCGGCGCCGGACGAGCCGGCACTGCCGTGGTGCGCCACCAGCACCGCGTCGGCGCGCAGCGCGGCCGGTACCGTGGCAACCAGCACGGCCTCCTCGCGCTGGCCGATGTCGCCCGTCAACAGCACCACGCCATGCGCGGTCTGGATGCGCAGCACGCAGCTGCTGGCGTTGCCTGCGTAGTCCATGCCCGGCGGCGGATGCAGGACGGTGAAGTCCACCCCGTCCCAGCGCCAGGCCTCGCCGCTGCTGCAGGGCAGCTGGATGGCGGGCACCGCACCCGACGGCGCCTGCAGCGGCGGATCGCGAAAGGCGCGGCGCACTGCAGGCATGCCACCGGCGTGGTCGCGGTCGCCATGGCTGAGCAGCAGCCGGTCCAGCCCGGCCTCGCCCAGCGCGTGCAGGGTCGGCACCACCACCCGTTCGCCGGCGTCGAATCCCCCTTCCGCGGCGGGGCCGGCGTCGTACAGCAGGCGGTGGTGGCGGGTACGCACCCACACGGCCAGGCCCTGCCCCACGTCCATCACCAGCAGTTCGACCTCGCCGGGGCCGGGACGATCGCGGGCCGGCCACAGCAGCGGCAGGCACAGCAGCAGCGCCGGCAGGCGCATCCCGGCGGCGCGCGGCAGCAACAGCCAGAACACCCCGAGCACGGCGACCGGCACCGCCGCGACGCCCGCCTGCGGCGCCCACCACAACGCCCACGGCTGGCGCGCAAGCGCCCCGAACAGCCACCAGCTCGCGTCGAAGCAGGCGGCCGCCCAGCGCCAGGGCCAGCGCCCCGCCCCGTCGACCACGGCCTCAAGCCCGGTGCCAAGCAACGCCAACGGCACCACCACCAAGCTCCACCAGGGAATGGCCAGCAGGTTGACCAACGGCCCCGCCCGCGAGGCCTGCCCGAACAGCGCCACGGTGAGCGGCAACAGCGCCAGGGTGGCCACGCCCTGCGCGGCCAGGAAAGTGCGCAGCCAATGCACCCCGTGCCCCGGCAGGCACCAGACCAGCCACAGCACCCCGGCGAAGCTGAGCCAGAAGCCCGGCGCCAGTACCGACAGCGGATCCACCAGCAGCACCGCCAACGCCGCCAGCGCCAACGCCTGGCCAACGGTGGCCGGTCGTCGCACGCAGCGGGCGGCGGCGACCACCGCGATCATCAGCACCGTGCGCACCGTGGGCAGCGCGAAGCCGGCCACGGCCGCATACAGCGCGGCACCGATGACGGCCGCCAGCGCGGCCGCCAATGGCCGTGGCCAGCCGCGTCCCAGCGCGGCAAACGCTCGCCAGGCCAGCCCCGCCAGCCACGCCGCGAATCCGGCCACCAGCCCGACGTGAAACCCGGAGATCGCCACCAGGTGGGTCAGGCCGAGCGCGCGCAGATCATCCCAGTCGCCCTGCCCCAACCCGCGGGTATCGCCCAGCGCCAGCGCCTGGATGAAACGGGCGCCGGCGCCCGGCACGTGTCCGGCGATGGCATCGGCCATGCGCTCGCGCCACGCCGGCAATCCGGTCGGGTCGCCCAAGGCCATCGCCGGGGCGCGCACGTGCCCGGTGCCGCTCAACCGCTGCAGCAGCGCATGCCGCTCGGCGTCGAAGCCACCCGGGTTGCGCAATCCACGCGGTGGGCGCAGCCGCGCGTGGAGCTGCCAGCGTGCGCCGGCGCGAAGCGAGCAGCGCAGCGCCGGTTCGGCTGCAGGCGCGCGCGCAGGCGTTTTTGCCGCAGTGACGTCATACCAGGCCAGCGCAAGCTCGCGGCCGCGCAGGTGCGCGGGCATCGTCGCATCGTCATCCACGCGGAACCGGAAGCGGGTGCTGCGTGGTCCATGTTGCGGCAGCTCCACCACCCGGCCGCGCAGCACGTGGTCCGCAGGCGCGGCAGCCGCGGGTAATTGCAGGGCCAGGCCGGCATGGGCGTGCAGGGTGACCCAGCCGATCCCGGCCAGCACTGCGCCGCACCACCGTGCACGCGGCATCGCACACCAGACCCCCGCACCGCACAGGAGTGCGCACCACGCAGGCATCCGGGGCAACAACACCGGCGCGAACACGACACCACACACACCGGCCAGCAGTGCGAGCGCACATGCCTTGCCGAACAGGGGTAAAGGCGCTGGAAACGAACGGGAGAAGACGTCCGACAGGAACGACATGCAGGCCACCACGCGCTGGAGCCTGCATCCTTGGCCCGCAGCAACCAGCTCGCCATCAGGTGGGTGCGGAACGCGTTGTGGGGAAGCGCCGCTGTCACGGAACCCACAACGCAAAAAAGCCGACCTGATGGCCGGCTTTTCTGTTGTTCCACCGCAGTCGCTGGGACTGGAGTGGTGGGCGGTACAGGGTTCGAACCTGTGACCCCTACCATGTCAAGGTAGTGCTCTACCGCTGAGCTAACCGCCCGTTTGTCTCGCTGCGCCGCTGCAATTGCGTCGGTGCAGGCCGCGTATATTACGGACGTCGGGTGTGAAGAGCAACACTTTTGTGAAGGTATTTCACAACGCGTTGTTCAGCCCAGGCTGGCCTCCTTCAGCTGGCGGATCTGGTCGCGCACGCGCGCCGCATCTTCGAACTCCAGGTCGCGGGCGTGCTGGTACATCTGCTGCTCCAGCGCCTGCAGCCGCTTGGCGATCTGGGCCGGTTCCAGGGTGCGGTAATCCACCGCCTCCTCGGCCACCCGGCCACCGCGTCCCTTGCCTTTGCCCCGCGCTTCTTTTTCGGCCGCTTCCGAGCGCGCACCTTCCAGCACGTCCACGATCGGGCGCAGCACCGACTTGGGCACGATGCCGTGCGCTTCGTTGTATTCCACCTGCTTGGCACGACGGCGGTCGGTTTCGTCGATTGCCGCCTGCATCGAGCGGGTGATCTTGTCCGCGTACAGGATCGCCTTGCCGCGCAGGTTGCGTGCGGCTCGGCCGATGGTCTGGATCAGCGAGCCGGTCGAGCGCAGGAAGCCCTCCTTGTCCGCGTCGAGGATCGCCACCAGCGATACCTCCGGCATGTCCAGGCCTTCGCGCAGCAGGTTGATGCCGACCAGCACGTCGAACTTGCCAAGGCGCAGGTCGCGGATGATCTCCACGCGTTCCACCGTATCGATGTCCGAATGCAGGTAGCGCACCCGGATGCCGTGTTCGGTGAGGTACTCGGTGAGGTTCTCGGCCATGCGCTTGGTCAGCGTGGTGACCAGCACGCGGTCGCCGAGCTTGATGCGCTCGTTGACCTCGCTCATCAGGTCGTCAACCTGGGTGCCCACCGGGCGGATCTCCACCACCGGGTCGATCAGGCCGGTCGGGCGCACCACCAGCTCGGTGATTTCATCGGCGGCTTCGCGCAGCTCGTACGGTCCCGGGGTAGCGGACACGTAAATGCTGCGCGGGCAGCGCGCCTCCCACTCTTCGAAGCGCAGCGGGCGGTTGTCCAGCGCCGAGGGCAGCCGGAAGCCGAATTCGACCAGGGTTTCCTTGCGCGAGCGGTCGCCCTTGTACATCGCGCCGATCTGCGGAATGGTCACGTGCGATTCGTCGATGACCAGCAGCGCATCGGGTGGCAGGTAGTCGAACAGGGTCGGCGGCGGCTCGCCGGCGGCCTTGCCGGTGAGGTGCCGCGAATAGTTTTCGATGCCGTTGCAGAAGCCGACCTCGGCCATCATTTCCAGGTCGAACTGGGTGCGCTGCGCCAGGCGCTGCGCTTCCACCAGCTTGTTCTGTTCGTACAGCTGCTCCAGCCGCACCTTGAGCTCGGCCTTGATCGTATCCACCGCCGACAGCACCCGCTCGCGCGTGGTGGCGTAGTGCGTCTTGGGGTATACGGTGTAGCGCTGCAGGCGGCGCAGGCTTTCACCGGTAAGCGGATCGAACATGCTGATCTGTTCGACTTCGCCATCGAACAGTTCGATGCGCACCGCTTCGCTGTCCGATTCCGCGGGGAATATGTCGATGACCTCGCCGCGCACGCGGAACGTGCCGCGGTGCAGCTCGTACTCGTTGCGGGTGTACTGCAGCTGGGTCAGGTGGTTGATCAGGTCGCGCTGGTCGATGCGTTCGCCGGTGGACAGGATCAGGCGCAGCGACAGGTAGTCCTCGGGCGCACCCAGGCCATAGATTGCCGACACGGTGGCCACCACGATCGCATCCGGGCGCGACAGCAGGGTCTTGGTCGCCGCCAGCCGCATCTGCTCGATGTGCTCGTTGATCGAACTGTCCTTCTCGATGAAGGTGTCCGATGACGGCACGTAGGCTTCGGGCTGGTAGTAGTCGTAATAGCTGACGAAGTACTCCACCGCGTTGTGCGGGAAGAACGCCTTGAATTCGCCGTACAGCTGCGCGGCCAGGGTCTTGTTCGGGGCCATCACCAAGGTGGGCTTCTGCACCTGCTGGATGACATTGGCAATGGTGTAGGTCTTGCCCGAGCCGGTCACGCCCAGCAGGGTCTGCTTGGCGATGCCGGCTTCGAAATTGGCCGTCAGCTTCTCGATCGCGGCCGGCTGGTCGCCCGCCGGGGAGTACGGAGATACAAGTTCGAAGCGATCGCTCATGGTGCCGCCATAGACCGGGCCTTACATTATAGCGGGGGGTTGGGTGACGGCCGGCTGAGGGGGCAGCCTACCGTGAAGCTTGCCTTTGACCGATGGTCGGCCTGCTCCGGACAGGGCACGGTGACGCCTTGTCTCCGGTATCCCCCATGCACCGCCCTCGCCCCTTCCCCCGGCCCCGGGGGTTCACCCTGCTGGAACTGACGGTGACCCTGCTCATCCTGGCGGTGCTCTGCGCGCTGGCCCTGCCCTCGCTGAGCGCCAGCGTCAGCCGGATGCGCGCCGACATGCTGCGCATGCAGCTCGTCTCGGTGTTCAACACTGCGCGCAGCACCGCGATCACCCGCGCCGCGCCGGTGGCCGTCTGCCCGAGCGAAGACGGCATGCACTGCTGGAACGACTGGAGCCGGGGATGGCTGATCCACCTGGACCGTGGATCGGAATCGGGGACTTCCCCGCCCTCGCCGACGGATGTCCTGCAGTACCGCCCCGGGTACCGGGATGCCTCGGTGGTGGCGCGGTCCAGCCAGAATCGCCCGCGCCTGCGCCTCCAGCCCGACGGGCGCAGTGGCGGCAGCCCGCTCACGGTGGCCATCTGTGCCGGAGGGCAGCTGCACGGCGAGGTGGTCGTGAACAACGTGGGCCGCACCCGTGCCGCACGCAGGCCGGGCACCGTGGACTGCCCGCACTGAGCGGCCGGGTCTACCTCTACACCAGCCACCGAAACGACAAAAGCCGCGATTGCTCGCGGCTTCTGCAGAAACTGGCGCCCGAAGTTGGACTCGAACCAACGACCCCCTGATTAACAGTCAAGTGCTCTAACCGGCTGAGCTATTCGGGCGGGGACGCGAATTCTAGACGTTCACTCGTGGCGTTGCAACCGCCGGCGGCCATTTACCAGCAATCCAGCGCACTGGTGTTGGCCGGGGTCTTCACCCCCGCCTGGTTCACCGAGATGGTGCCGCACGGGTCTTTTGCCTGGTCACCCTGCGGAACTGCCGTAATCGTAAACGCGTTGGCATTGGCCGACGCAAAGGTCACCTGGTACATCGGCTTGCTGCCATCGCGTGGCGAAGCGATGGTGGTGCCGCTGTTCTCCACGAACTTGAAGTTCGTGTAGCTGTTGTTGAGCGTGTGCTGGCGCTCGGCGCGCTGTGCGTACTCCACCAGCTCCGCCTTGGCTGCGGCGCGCTTGGATTTGCGCACCTGGGCCGTGTAGGACGGATAGGCGATGGATGCGAGCACGGCGATCACGGCGACGACGATCATCAGCTCGATCAGGGTAAACCCGGCCACCTTGCGCGGGTTGCGCCACTGCGCGGAGAAACGCTTGCTCACAGGATCTGCCTCCAGGATTGACGACCGCACGGATACGGTACGTAGATGATGTCGGGGCCATTGGGGTAACCCATGTAGCAGACATTGTTGCCCGGCGACCCGGGCGCGCCGCCACCGCCACCGCCGCCGCCGCCGCCGCCGCCGCCGCCATCACCACCCAGTGAAGCGACCGGCGCACGCGGCAACGCGAACGGCGTGTTGTTGAGCACGGGTGCATTGCCTGGACTCTTGTTCTTGAGCCCGGCGGCGCCGGTCGCAAACCCGGTCCCGCCAGGCGAATTCAAGGTGGCACGCCCCAGCGCACCTTCACCGGTCAACGGCGTCAGGGCAAAGAACCAGTTGGTGCCGACCGCGGCGCAACCGCCCGAACTGGACGGCTCCGGCGCGTACGTGGACAAAGCCACGATGCCGTTGGACAGGGACGGCGTGCTGACCACGCGCTCGCTGAGCCCGTCCTTGACCTTGCTCACCGGCAGGTCGATGAACCACCCACTTGCATTGGCCGGCGTGGCACCGGCCACCAGGGTGCGCGTGTCCCCCGAGGTGGTGATGGTTCGCCCGGCAAGATTGCTGCGGGTCAGGGTAGTGGCGACGACCGGACCGACGTTGGTGTCGTTGATCGCGTAGATGCTCTGCAGCGAGTTGTCCCGCGAGTCCGGGTCGAACGAGAAGCTGCCCGTACCGAAGTACAGCATCACGCCACCGTTGGGACCGCTGCCGGCGGTGATGCCGCCAGTGATCGGCTGGCGCAGGTTGAGACCGGCGTCCACGGATACCAGGCTGGTGAACAGCGGCCGGACCGGCTTCTGCGTCATGTTGCGCAGGTCGAATTTCCAGACCGCACCCTTCTGGTCGGTACCGTACACGGTGTCGGAAATACCATCGCGCGAGCGCTTGTCCTGCTCGGCCCCGCCCCAGCGATCGATCACGACGATGCTGCCGAGCCCGTTGCTGCCGGCCGGCAGCGGACTGCCGTTCTCGACCGCGTCGATCATAGTCGCCTTGCCCGATGCGATGTCGACCACGAACAGCACCGCCTTGCCGTTGGCGCTGTTGAAGCCGTTGCCGAAGATCGCCTTGAACACCACTTTCTTGTCTTCCAGGACCGGGACGATCACCGGCTTGGCCAGCACGTGGCCGATGTTCTTGCGCACGTCTTCCGGCAGCGAGGCGTCGAGATCGCTGATCTCCCACAGCTTCTTGCCCTTGTCGAACGCACTGCCCGCCGTGACGTCCAGGCCGAACACGCTGCGCCCGCCGGCACCGGACGCGCCGACCAGCGTCGTATGCCAGGCGGTGCCGTAGTACGTGTCACCCACGGCAATCTGCCCATCCACGTAATACCGGTGCTGGAACTTCTGGGTATTCTTCTTCTCCGGATCGGCCGGGAAAAGCAGGTTGCCCATGTGCCCGAGCGCGGTGCTGGGAATGTAGGCGAATGCCTCCGAGCCGCCCCCCGCCACCGTGTCGCCAGCCGCATTCATGCCGCCGTTGAACGCGTGCAGCATGCCGTCATTGGCACCCACATAGACCATGTAGTTGGACTCGGCCTTCTTTTCCAGGTAGGTCGCGTAGGAGGTGGACAGCTGATCGTCGGACAGGCGGCGGTAGCCGTAGTCATCACTCGGCGAGCTGACAAACGGGGCGGAGGTGACGATGTCACCCAGCCGGGTGGTACGGTCACGCAGCTTCCCGCCATTGCGCACTTCGCGGGACGTATCGCCACGCAGGTAATCGACGGCAGCGGCGGCATCCACGCCCAACGCAGTCAGTTCCGAAGTGGCGTTGCAGAAGGACATGCCCGCATAGGGCGCGCCTTTCAGGCAGATGTCCTCGAGCTTCACATTGTTGGAGGTAAATGCGTCGGTCTTGCCGTTCTTGGTGAAGAAAATCCTGCGCGCGGACGCGCTCGGCAGCTGCGCGCTGGCTTCCCAGAACGGGGTCTGTACCAGTGCACGCGTTTCCGGATTGATCGACAGCTTGGTGGCAGTCAACCTGCCGAACCAGTCGGTGCCCTCATTGGTGTACTCGTAGAACGGGCTGACGGTAAGCGAACCGGCACCAATGCGAGCGCCGCTGAACCCGGTGCCACCGGACGGCGAATTGCCGGCCGTCACGGCCGACAGCACGCGGCGCATGGCGTCGGTGATTTCAGCCGGCGTGCGGGCATTGATGTACTCGCCTCGGGTGTTGACGGCCGCGTGCCAGATGTCGTCGATGGTGCTGCGCGCATCGTCTTCCACCTTCGGCCAGTTCTGGTAGATCGCCGGGGTGAGATAGGGGTTCTCGGGATTGTCCGGGTTGAACAGATTGCCGCGCGCGCCCAGGGTGACGCCGTAGAAGTTGAGATGCAGATTCTTCTGGCAATCCAGCTGACTGTCCGGGGTACCCGAGGAGCACGCCGCAGGCACCGGCACCTGCCCTGCAGTGAGGTCGGGACGCAGCGGCGGCAGGCCACTGATGTTGTTGTAGTACTTCGTGACGATGTCCGCCATGGTGTTGGAGTAGCTGTCCGAGAACGGCGCCCCCATGCCCAGGTCGTTGTTGCCTACCGTCGGGCTGCCCTGGTTGCTGTAGCCGTCCGTGAACAACATGACCGCATTCTTCTGGCAGACCTCCAATGTCGGTGCAAGGCTGTCGTTACGCGTGAACTGCTGCGTGGCCGAGTAGACCGCCTGGCGGTTGGGCGTACTGCCATTGGCAGGCAGCGCGAGCATCTCGTCGAACAGCGCCTTGCGCTCGCTGTTGACGCTCACATCCCGGATGGCCAGCTGCTTGGCGGCGGTGTTGTAGCTGCCGTGCTGATTGATGCGGAAATAGCCCACGCGCAGCCTGCCGATATCCGACAGCGACCGCGTCATGCCGGCGATCATCGCGCGATTGCGGTTTCCGTAATAGCTGAACCATATCGCAAAGTTCTTCGAGCCAGCATCGGCATTGTCGGCAGGCAGTGTGTATTTCCACATGTCGCAGCCAGTGCCGCACGCGTTCGCTGCGCGTGTGCGGGTTGCGTTTGCGTAGGCATCGGTACCGTTGAGCTTGGGGAACGGATCGCTGTCATCCTTCACCACCTTGATGAAGAAAGTTGCAGGCCAGTACTGCACGCGGGCGTTACTGGTCCCGTTGCTCCAGACCCCGGCATTGCGATAGGTCGCGCCGTTGATGTACGCCCCGGCCGGGTAGGCCATGCCGTTCTGGATACGGAACGTCTCGGTACCGTAGTAATTGCTGGTCAGGTTGACCCGGGTATCAGCCGCGCCCGGCTTCGGATCAATCCGCGCCTCCGACGGGCGATATTCCGTAAATGGCACGCCATCATATTGCTGCCACGGCTCATACTTCACCGTGGGATCGAAATACGTCGGGTTGTATTGCGGGGAGCGTGCGAACCCCAGCGAGTCGAACGGCGGAATCCCGGGATAATTGTTGATGCGCGGCCCAGGCAGCACGTAGAGGTAATCGCAGCTGTTGTTGCGGTTGTCCGCGGCCGTACTCAGTACGCCAGCAGACTGGAAGAAGCTTTTCAGGTCCGGGTTCCAGCAGCCCTCGCCGTCCTGGCCCGGGAACTGGGTCTGGAAGGTCATGGAGCCAGAATCATCCACAGCCATGATGAACGCCGGCGTGGACGGCTTGGGAATGTTGAGCGGCTGCTGGGACAGCAGGCCCTGCCCCTGTGAGGCGATCAGGTTGTAGCCCACTAATGCCAGGCCTAGTACTGCTACCGCCGAACCGGCGGCGGTCCATTTGAATCTGCGCGAAGCCATGGCCGCGATCCTCAGAGCTTGAAAATAGTGTCGATGACCGAACGCGACGTGGGGTTGTCCTTGTCGTCGGCCGCGTACGCGGTGATCTGGAAGGTGGCGGTGGCCTTGTCCAGCGGCAGGCCGTTGTCGAATGCATTGCCGCCAGGCCCGCCGCACTGGTCGATCTGGCGGACCCGCACCTTCGGCGCGGCTTCATTCTTCTTGGCCAGGTCCCTGCCCCACGCCACCGGATCGAAGCCGTCCTCGCAGTCCTGCGTGACGCTGGCGGCGTTGACGAGACTGTTGTCGCGCGGTGTTTTTCGGTTGGTGATCGCTTCCACGGCATCTTCCGCATTGCGCACGGCGCCTTCGGTGTTCTGGAAGGATCGGCTGGCGGCGCGGTAGTTGGAGGACATCTTTTCCTGCATGCCGGCAACCTGCATGCCGGCCACGCCGATCAGGGCAAGCAGCAGCAGCATGATCAGCGCGACATACAGGACTGCGCCGCGCTGCTGGCGGGCGGCGGGGACAGGACGGCGGTGCGGCGGACGGTTCATGGTCAGTTCCCGAACAGGCGATTGCGCAGGGCCACGCTCACTTCATAGGCGGTGCGATAGCGCCCATCGGTGACGGCATCCTGGTTGTAGGTCATGCCGAGCACGCCGAGGCTGGCCGCGGCATCGGTGGGCCTGGAGTTGGCGTTGGTGCCGGTGCGGCCAGGGCTGCGCGCGACGAGGCCAACCTGGACCATGCCTACGCGGCGCCATTGCCCTGCACCGGTGGCATTGGTGGCGACTGTGACACCAGACGCCACGTTCTGCACCCCGATATAGCCGCTGGGTGGGCTTTCGCCGGTGATCACCGCCGAGCTGTCCAGTCCGTACATCACCTGCAGGTTCTCGATGCCTTCGACCTGTTCCTCGTTGATCGTATACGCCCCGGCCGAATTGGCGCGCGCGCGACGCAGGCCGGGCCCATTGGTGCCGGCGCCAATGTAATAGACCATCGACTCGGCGCGGTACACCTGGGTCGGTTCGGGCTGCGGCGCGTAGCGGGTCAGGTCCACGGTACCGGCGGTAATCACATTGGAGTCCAGCGCCCCTGCGAACACGTCGACGTTGTCGCAGTTGGCGATGCCGAACATGGTCGGCGTCGCGAGCCCGCCTTCGGTCAGCCGCTGCCAGCGGTCCGCCGCGACCGTCAGCTTCTGACCGTTGATGGCGGTCACCGGTACGCCTTCCGGCGCCAGGAAGCGCAGGACGAGGACGTCGCTGCCGGGCATCGGGGCGGGCACCAGGTTGCCGATGGGTCCCGGCAGGTTGGCCGGCACGGTGCCATCGCCTACGTTGAGGATGTTGCTGGGCGCGGTCCCGGGGGCTTCGTAGCCCTGGATGGCCACGCTGAAGTCCAGCGGACTGCCGTTGCCGGTGTTGGTCGCGGCAAGCATGTTGTTACGCGGCAGGCCGGTTTCCTTGATGAAGTGGGCCTGGTCGTTCACGCAGCCCATGTGCCCGGCCATGCGGATGTCGCGCTCAAGAAAATCCAGGGCGAAGCGACCGTTCTCCTGGGCACGCGCCACACCTTCGGAAAGGCGCGAGGCCGAATGCGAGGCAATGAATACCTGGGTGATACCCAGCATCAGGATCAGACCGATGACCAGCGAGATCATCAGTTCGATCAGGGACAGACCTGCCTGGCGGCTGCGGAACATGTGCGGACCTTTCATAGCTGGGTCTGGGTGCGGAAAGTGGTGAGGGCGTCCGGAGCCGTCTTGCTCCAGCGCTCGTCGGCCCAGCTGATTTCAACGGTGGCCACGCCGTTGGCGACAGTGACCTTGGCCGCGGCGTTGTCGCCCAGCGCCTTGACCACCTGGCACTGCCAGCGCGCGATGTTCTGTTCCACCGTGACGGTATTGATCGGCCGCGCGCACACGCCTGCGGCCGTCTTGCTGCCCGAGGCGAAGGTGGCATTGCTGTACCACTCCGACGAATGGCGGTTGCTGCGCATCTGCTCGGTGAGGTCATAGGCCAGGTTGGTGGCCTGGGTGCGGTAGTTGGCGCTCTGCACGTAGCGAACGTTCATGGTCTGCAGCAGGGCGAAGCCGAGCAGGCCGAACGCCAGCACCACCACGGCAACCAGCACTTCAAGCAAGCTGAAGCCGCGTTGGCGGCCACGCGGACGGTAGGGAGTACGGATCATTTGCAGGGTCCCTTGACGGTGGTGACCTGCCCGGAGGCATTGATGGTCAGCGTGCTCTGCAGCGGCTGGTTGTCGCACTTCTCCGGACGCAGGGTGACTTCCTGGTCGGTGCTGTTGCGGCGACGGCCGCGCCCGTCGAACCCGATCATGGCACCGGGGGGGCCGGCAACGACCAGGGCTTTGTTGATGGAGGTGTAGCGCAACACGGGTTCGGTATTGCCCAACACCCCGTCGCCGTCGCTGTCGCTGAACGCCAGCATGCCCACGTTCCACTTGCCATCGCAGCTGGTGCCGGTGCTGCTGCCGCAGACCGCCCCGCCCTGGTTGTTGCGGATCGCGTCGCTGCGGGCCAGGTTGACCAGGCCGATCAGCTCGTTGTGCGCAGTGGCGATGCGGTTGGAGCGGATCAGGTTCTGGAAGTTCGGGAAGGCAATCGCAGCCACCACCCCGATCACCACGACGGTGACCATCAGTTCGATGAGTGTGAAGCCCTTGGACGTACGCAGATGCATGGAACGCTCCCCAGCGTGATGACAGGACAATGGACGCCCGGCCGCCCAGCGGCAAGCGACAGCAGGACGAACGGTCGCCCGGAGGCGACGGGCGTCAAACCGTTGACACCCGTACGGTTGGGCGGGGGTGGCGCGGGCTCCCGACCCGGCCACCCCGCCTTCTCAGGCCAGCACCCTGTAGCAGGGCTGGTACTCGCCCGAGATCTTCATCCGGCGCTGTTCGACGAAGGCACGCAGGAGTTCATCCAGGGCCTGCATCATGTCGGCGTCGCCATGGATCTCGAACGGACCGAACTGCTCGATCCGGCGCATGCCGTCTTCCTTCACGTTGCCAGCCACGATGCCGGAGAACGCGCGGCGCAGGTCGGCCGCCAGTGCATGCGGCGGACGCCCGTGGTGCAGGTCCAGCGCGGCCATGGCCTCATGGGTCGGCACGAACGGCTGCTGGTACTCCCACGGGATCTCGATGGACCAGTTGAAGAAGAACGAATCCTTCTGCACCAGGCGGTGCTCACGCACGCGCTTGATGCCGGCCGACATCTGCCGGGCAACGGCCACCGGGTCGCCGATGATGATCTGGTAACGCTCGGCCGCGGCATCGCCCAGCGTCAGGCGGATGAAGCGGTCGATCTGCTCGAAGTACGGCGCGGCCACGGTCGGGCCGGTCAGGATCAGCGGGAACGGCAGGTCCTTGTTCTCTTCGCGCAGCAGGATGCCGAGCAGGTACAGGATCTCTTCGGCGGTGCCCACGCCGCCGGCGAACACGATGATGCCGTGGCCGATGCGCACGAACGCTTCGAGACGCTTCTCGATGTCCGGCATGATCACCAGGTGGTTCACGATCGGGTTCGGCGATTCGGCGGCGATGATGCCCGGCTCGGTCAGGCCGATGTAGCGCGTGGTGTGCTTGCGCTGCTTGGCATGGGCAATGGTGGCGCCCTTCATCGGGCCCTTCATCGCGCCCGGGCCGCAGCCGGTGCAGATGTCCAGGCCGCGCAGGCCCAGCTCGTAGCCGACCTGCTTGGTGTACAGGTACTCATCGCGGCCGATCGAATGGCCGCCCCAGCACACAACCAGGTTCGGGTCGCCCGGGTTGAGGATGCGCGCGTTGCGCAGCAGCCCGAACACCGCGTTGGTGATGCCTTCGGACGATTCCAGCTCGGCCGCGTAGGCCGGGCCCATTTCGATGGCCATGTAGGCCAGGTCGCGCACGACCGCGAACAGCAGCTCGGCCACGCCGCGGATGATCTCGCCGTCCACGAACGCCATCGCCGGTGCATTGACCAGGTCGATGCGCACGCCACGGTCCTGCTGGGCGACCTGGATGTCGAAATCGGGGTACAGATCGCGCGCGGCGCGCGGATCATCGGAGGCACTGCCACTGGTCAGCACGGCCAGCGCGCAGCGGCGCAGCAGCTCGTGCATGCCGCCGCCGGATGCATCGCGAAGGCGCGCCACTTCTGCGCGCGACAGCACATCCAGCCCACCGCGCGGGTAGATCCGCGCGTCCTGCACCGGCAGCGTGCGCGCCGGCTTTTCGGTGATCGTCATTTCCATTCTTTTCGCTTCCTCAAGGTTGCCGACTGTACCGCTGCCCCCTTAAAAAGCAAAACGGCCGGGAAACCCGACCGTTGGATGCGTTTCGACCCCGGCGACGCCTCGGGGGCTGCCGTGCGTGCGCGATTTTCGCGCAACCGGACGAGCATACGCTCATCCGCCAACGCAGACAAGCGCCCTCGCCTTCCTCGATACCGCACACAGCAGAACGGCCAGGTTTCCCCGGCCGTTCTGTTTACCTTGCCACTAGCTCAGTTCATCAGAACTGGTAGCGGAAGCCCAGCTGCACCGACCACTGCGAGACACCGACGTCGAAGCCGTCTGCGTCATTGTTGGCCACCGCCGGCTCGTCCGCGCCGCGGAAGTTGTACACGTACTTGCCGTCCTTGATGCCCTGCAGGGTGGCCACACGCGCATCGGCGAAGAAGCCGTAGTCGTAGATGTTGCCCCAGTCCTTGTTGATCATGTTGCCGATGTTCTGGACGTCCAGCCAGATCTCCGACTTGTGACCCTTCATGAAGCCCGGCAGTTCCTGGCTGATGCGCAGGTCGAAGGTGTTGATCCAGCCGGTACGGAACTGATTGGCCGGGGCCGCCTGGCCGGCGTACTTGGCCAGCTGCGGGTTGTTCTTCAGCCACTCGAAGAACGAGGCCTCCATGGCCGGATCGGCGGTGAACTGGCCACTCTGGGTCAGGTTGCCGAACAGCACGTCGCCCGGGCCGGTCGGCACGTAGAACAGGTCGTTCGCGGTGCGGCTGTCGCCGTTGGCGTCGTTCACGTAGACGTAGCTGTACGGACGGCCGCTGCGACCTTCGTAGACCAGGCCGACGCGGGTTTCGTAGTCGCCGAAGAACTTGTGCTTCCAGTTCAGCGCACCCGACAGGCGGTCGCGGATCTGGTAGCGCGAGGTGTTCTCGATCTCGTCATTGGCGTTGAAGGCGTACTGGTAGCCCCAACCCGAGCTGGCGGTGGAGCTGGTCAGCGTGCCGACTTCGGTGGCATCGGTGTAGGTGTAGCCCAGGTTCCAGGACCAGTCGCTGGCGGCATCCCACGGCTTGGCCAACGAGACGGTGAACTGCGAGGTGCGGCCCTTGTCGGTGTTGGCGATTTCGTACACCGAGTCGTAGGCCTGGTTGCGGCCTGCGCGTGCGTTGCCGGTCGCCCAGGCATTGCCGGTGCTGCCGCGGGAGTAATACATGTCACGGCCGTCCGGACCCTGATACTGCACCGGACCCAGGTTCAGGTTCTTGTAGTACAGGGCGTCCTTGACCTTGGTGACCAGCAACTCGGCCGAGGCCACGATGCCGTACCACGGGGTTTCGTGGTCGAAGGCCAGGTTGGCCTTGTACACCGACGGCATGTTGAAGTCGCTGCCGACGAAGTTGACGTTCTGGCGGTTCGAGCCCGGCGTGGTCGGGACCGGCTGGCTGTCCTTGCTCGGGTTGAACGGCAGCGCCGGGTTGTAGCCGCTGGTGTAGGCGTAGACCGAATTATTGAAGCCGGTCGCCGAGTAGCTGTTGCTCAGCCACACCTGCGGGGCGTCACCCTGGAACAGGCCCACGCCGCCGCGCAGCTGGGTCTGGCGATCGGTGTCGAAGGTGTAGTTGAAGCCGACGCGCGGCTGGATCAGGAACTTGTTGCTCAGCACTTCGCTGTTGTCCAGGCCGAAGAACTGCGACGCTGCGGCGTTGTAAGCCGGGGCCGGGCTGGTGTCGGCGCGGTCGGCACGCACGCCCATGGTCAGGGTCAGGTTGTTGTTGACGTACCAGGTGTCCTGCACGAACAGGGCCAGGTTGCTGAACTTGTAGTCCGCCGGAATCGAACCCGGGGTGCGTTCCGGATTGTAGTTGTAGCTGCTCCAGCGGCCGGCAGCGAAGTTGTCCAGGCCGTAGAAGGTGTACGCGCCCCACGAGTTGGCGCCGAAGTAGTTGTAGATGTCGTTGGTGTCGTACGACGCGCCGAACTTGACGTCGTGGTCACCCAGGGTCCAGGTAGCGGCGGCGTAGTAGTTCCACGCCTTGGTCTCCAGGATGTTGTCCTGCGAGTTGACTTCGGTACCGAGGTACAGCGAGTCGCCGGACGGCGAGGCTTCGTTGCCCTGGAAGAAGATGCGGATGCTCGGCGCGTCGGTCGAGACATTACGGATCGCCGAGTACTCGCGATAGGAGGCCTTCAGCTCGGTCGAGAAGTTCGGGGACCAGTCGCTGAACAGCTGGGCGACGTAGCTCTCGTTGGTCTTGTCGTGCTGGTACCAGTACGAGCTCAGCGAGGCCGAGCTGGTGGTCATGCCGTTGATGCGCAGCTTGCTCTGGTCGATCTTGCTGTAACGGATGTTGGCACGGTGGTTGTCGCTGATGTTCCAGTCCAGCTTCAGCGCGTACTCTTCCATCTCCGTATCGCCATTGCTTTCCAGGCCACCGGCGGCAATGCCGTAGCCTTCAGCAATCTGCTGCGCACGGGTCACGTCGGCCAGGGTGAACTGCGGGTTGGCCTTGCCCAGCGCGGTGCCGCTCAGGTCGGCGCCCGGGGCGGCCTGCTTGAACTTTTCGTAGTTGGCGAAGAAGAACAGCTTGTCCTTCACGATCGGGCCGCCCACGGTCATGCCGTAGGTTTCTTCCTTGGTGAAGCCGTTGAACTTCTGGCCTTCCGGGTTGTCACCGAACCAGTCGCCGTCACGGTAGGTGCCGTAGACCGAGCCGTGGAAATCGTTGGTACCGGACTTGGTCACCGCGTTGACGGTGGCACCGGCGGCGGCAGCGATGCTGACGTCGTAGTTGGACAGGTTGATGTCCAGTGCTTCGATGGCTTCCATCGCGACCGGCTGGCGACGGGTCGGCATGTTGTTGCCTTCCAGGCCGAAGGTGTCGCTGGCGGACACGCCGTCGATGTTGATCGAGTTGAAGCGCGGGTTCTGGCCACCGGCCGAGATCGAGCCCGAGGCGCGGTCGATGAAGGTCACGCGCGGGTCAAGACGCATCAGGTCCTGGATGTTGCCGCCGATCGACGGGGCGGTCTCGATCTGCTGCTGGCTGATGTTGGTGCCCGAGCCCATCTTGGTCGAGCTGAACACTTCCGAGCCCCCGGCCACGGCCACGACCTGCACGGCGTCCAGGTTGGTCGCCGCAACGTCGCCGGTCAGGGCAGCGTTGACGGTACCGGTCTGGTTCACGCCCAGGTACACGCCTTCTTCGGTCTTGGTGCCTTCACCGGGCTTGTTGATGGTGATGGTGTACGGACCACCCACGCGCAGGCCGCGCGCGTTGTATCGACCCGCAGCATCGGTCGTGGCGCGGCTGACCGTGCCCGACTCGGTGTGCGTGATGGTGACTTCGGCGCCAGCAACAGGCTGGCCAGCGGCAGACGTTACCTGGCCGCCGACACCGGCAGAGGTGCTCTGGGCGAAGGCGGGGGCGGCAGCAAGTACTGCCATGAGGCCAAGGGTGAGCTTGGACATCCGGAGACAGCGTGGGTCGATCATTGGGAGTAGCCTCGATGCGAGTTGGCGATGGCGGAAAAAAAAGCGCGCCCAAGCAGCCATTCAGCGGCTGTCTGGACTTTTATCTGGGTTCCCTTGCCGCAGGCTGGTTTCAGCCGCAACGGTTAACACTAGATTAACACGATAAGCCCGCTATATGACCGTTTGGCGACAAAACACACGCCATCACAACGCGATCGTGACGCGTTCTTCACATTTGGCTGAACAGGGTGCTCCGCCGGGCGTTCTTTCGTGTTCAGGTTCGAGGGCGCGGATTCTCGCGTAACCGCTTCCAGGGAAGGGTACGTCGCAGCCGTTTCCAGCCGGTTACGCCAGGTCCAGCACCGTGCCGCGGTGGGCGATGCCCTGGGCCGAGAGCAGTTCGACGGCCGCCGCAGCGCAGGCCACCGGGTCGCGGGCCATGCCGTCTTCGTCGATCGAGTAGGCACGGGCGCGCAGCGCGGTGCGCATCGGGCCGGGCTGCAGGCCGCTGACCCGCACCGGGCTGTTGGCCAGCTCGTCGTGCAGCGCGGTGATCAGGCCGCGCAACCCGTGCTGGGCGGCGCCATAGCCGCCCCAGTAGGCCCGCCCTACCCGGGCCGGATCGTCCACGGTGAACACCAGCGCGGCATCGTCGCGCTGGCGCAGCAGCGGCAGGCAGGCCTGGGCCAGCCAGGCCGGGGCGGTCAGGTTGACGTGCACCGCCCGCGCGAACGCGGCCGGGTCGGCGTGTTCGAACGGGGTCAGGCCGGCAAAGTCGGCGGCACAGTACAGCACGCCATCAAGCCGGCCGAGCTCGGACTGCAACCGCTCGGCCAGGGTGGCGTAGTCGTCCGGGGTGGCCCCTTCCAGGTCCAGCGGGTACAGCAGCGGCTCGGGGCCGACCGCTTCCACCGCTGTATAGACCCGGTCCAGCCGGCGCGGCTTGCGTCCCAGCAGGACCACGGTGGCACCTGCGGCGGCGCAGGCAATGGCGGCGGCACTGCCAAAACCTCCACCCGCACCGGTCACCAGGATGACGCGATCGGCAAGCGATGCGGTCCCGACCGCAACGGACGGGACCGCACTCACGGCTGAGATGCCTCTTCGACGATCCGCTTGAGTTCGCCGGATTCGAACAGCTCCTGGATGATGTCGCAGCCGCCGATCAGCTCGCCGTTGATGAACAGCTGCGGGAACGTCGGCAGGTTGGAGAAGCGCGCCAGGTTGGCCCGGACCTCGGGCAGTTCCAGCACGTTGACGGTGCGCAGCGACACGGCACCGGCGGCCATCAGGGCCTGCACGGCGCGGCTGGAGAAGCCGCACATGGGGTACTGCGGGGTGCCCTTCATGAACAACACGAGGGGGTACTTGTCCACTTCGGCCTGGATCTCTTGCATTACCGCCACCACGACTCTCCCTGCGCCACGGGACACCCGACCTCGCCGGTCGGATAGACTTCCCAGACGGTCATTGTAATCCTACTGGCCCTGCCTCCGGCGCCCCGTCTCCAGCCTGCAGCGACCCATGCCCCTCGAATTGCCCCGCCTGCCCTACGACCGCACCGCCCTGCAGCCGCATCTGTCGGCTACCACCCTGGACCTCCACCATGGCCAGCATCACCGGGGTTACGTGGATGCGGTAAATGCACGCATCGAGGGCACTGAACTGGCCGAGCTGCCGCTGGAAGAGATCGTGCGGCAGAGCCAGGGCAGCCTGTTCGACGCGGCCGCCCAGGCCTGGAACCACGCGTTCTATTGGCAGTGCCTGCATCCGCGCGGCGGTGGCGAACCGCAGGGGCGGCTGGGCGAACTGATCAGCCGCCATTTCGGCGACGCGAAGCGGTTGCGCGAAGAATTCGACCGGGTCGCGCTGGGCGTGTTCGGCGCCGGCTGGGTGTGGCTGGTGCAGCACCCCAATGGCGCGCTGGCGATCCAGGCCACCCGTAACGCCGGCACCCCGCTGACCGGCCAGAGCACCCCGCTGCTGGCCTGCGATGTGTGGGAACACGCGTATTACACCGATTACCAGAACGAACGCGGCCGATACCTGGACGCGTTCTGGAAAATCGTCAACTGGGATTTCGTGGCCACGCAGTTGCGCGATTGACGCGGGTACCGACCAACGGTCGGTACCTACCGGATCTGCTTCGCCCGGTAGGTCACGACCGTTGGTCGTGACCGTGCTTCATCAATCGCGCAGGGCGGCGACGGCAGGGGCCACCTGATCCGGACGACCCAGCTGCTGCCCCACTGCCTCAAGCGCAGCCGCCAACGCTCCGGCCTCATCCTCGCGCAACGTGGCATGCCCGACCTTGCGGCCGTTGCGCGGCTCCTTCCCGTAGTCGTGCCAGTGCCCGCCAGGCTGTGCCAGCACGGCATCCGCATCGGGCATTTCACCCAGCCAGTTGAGCATGCAGGCATGGCCCAGCATGCGGGTGTCACCCAGCGGCAACCCCACCACGGCACGCAGGTGGTTCTCGAACTGCGAGGTTTCGCTGCCTTCGATGGTCCAGTGCCCGGAGTTGTGCACGCGCGGCGCCATTTCGTTGGCCAGCAGCTCCTCGCCGCGGCAGAACAGCTCCAGCGCGAACACCCCCACATAATCCAGCCGTTCGGCCAGCGTCTGCGCATAGCCGATGGCGGCGTCGTGCTGCGCGGGTGTCAGCTGCGCCGGGGCCAGGCTGGCCGACAGCACGCCATCCACATGCCAGTTGCCGGTGACCGGCCAGGCACGGAACTCGCCATCCTGGCCGCGCACGGCGACCACGCTGACTTCGCGCTCGAAGGCGACGAAGCCCTCCAGGATCAGGCCGGTGCGGGCCACCTGCCCGCCCAACGCATCCCACGCCGCATCGATGTCGGCCGCACTGCGCAGGCGGAACTGGCCCTTGCCGTCGTAACCGAAGCGGCGGGTCTTGAGGATGCACGGCAGCCCGAACTCGGCCACCCGTGTGGCCAGTTCGTCGCGGCTGCCGATGTCGGCGAACGCCGGCAGTGGAATGCCGAGCTCACGGAAAAGGGTCTTTTCGCTCAGGCGGTCCTGCGCCACGGCCAGCGCGTCGGGGTTGGGATACACCGGCACTCGTCCGGCCAGGAACTGCGCGCTGCGCGCCGGCACGTTCTCGAAGTCGAAGGTCACCACGTCCACCCGTTCGGCGAACGCGGCCAGGGCGGCCTCGTCCTCGAACGCGGCCACCTGGAGTGGCGCCAGCTGCCCGCCACAGGCGTCCGCGGCCGGGTCGAACAGTTCAAAGCGCAGCCCCATCGGCGCGCCGGCCAGGACCATCATGCGGGCCAGCTGGCCGCCGCCCAGGATGCCAACGGTCACCGTGGTCATTGACGCGGATCGTCGTGGGCCATGACGTCTTCGGTCTGGCGGGAACGGAAACCCTCCAGCGCCTGGCCGATGGCCGGCTGCTCCGGCGCCAGCATGGCGGCGGCAAACAACGCGGCGTTGGAGGCGCCGGCATTGCCGATGGCGAAGGTGGCCACCGGGATGCCGGCCGGCATCTGCACGATCGACAGCAGCGAATCCATGCCGTTCAGGGCCTTGGACTGCACCGGCACGCCCAGCACCGGCACCGCGGTCTTGGCCGCGATCATGCCCGGCAGGTGCGCGGCGCCGCCGGCACCGGCAATGATGGCGCGCAGCCCGCGCGGGCCCGCCTGTTCGGCGTAGGTGAACAGCACGTCGGGCGTACGGTGCGCCGACACGACTTTCACTTCGTAGGGAACACCGAGCGCGTCCAGCTTCTGCGCCGCGTGCTGCATGGTCTCCCAGTCGGAGCGGGAACCCATGACGATGCCGACGAGCGGCGCGGATTGGTTGGGGGTCATTGGCCGTCACCTGCCTTAAAGACGTATTCTAGCCGCCTTCCACGCAAGACGAAGAACCCATGGATCGCAAAGTCATCGACCTCCTGTGCGCGCCCCGCACCGCCCAGCGCCTGTCCCTGCTGGATTCCAAGGGCCTGGACGCGCTCAACCGGGCCATTGGCGCCGGCACGGTGACCAACCTCGAGGGCACCCCGCTGGTCCAACCCGTGCGCGAAGCGCTGCTGACCCAGGACCGCAAGCAGATTTTCCGCGTCAACGATGGCATTCCCGTGCTGCTGCCGGAAGAAGCCATCGATACCGCCCAGATTGCCGATTTTCCCAAGTAATGAGCCTGAGCGTGCTGACGCCTCCTGACCCCGGCCAGGTGCAGGCCGATGTCGCCCGCGCCCTGGCCGAGGACATCGGCCCGGGAGATGTGACTGCCGCCCTGCTCCCGGACCGCCCCGACAGCGCCTACCTGCTGTGCAAGCAGGATGCGGTGATCGCAGGCCGGCCGTGGTTCGATGCCACCCACCAGGCCTTGGACCCGCAGGTCCGGATCGAGTGGCGGGTGGCCGAAGGCGATGCGGTGACCGCCGGCACCGTGCTGGCGATCCTGCAAGGGCGCAACCGCAGCCTGGTAAGCGCCGAACGCACCTCGTTGAATTTCCTGCAGACGCTGTCGGGCACCGCCACCACTACCGCACGCTACGTCGCGGCGGTGAGCGGGACCGGCACGCGCATCCTGGACACCCGCAAAACCCTGCCCGGCCTGCGTGCGGCGCAGAAGTACGCGGTGCGCTGCGGTGGCGGCGACAACCATCGCCAGGGCCTGTACGACACGGTGATGCTCAAGGAAAACCACATCCGCGCTGCCGGTTCGCTGACCGCTGCGGTCAATGCCGCGCGGGCGCAGTGGCCACAGCTTCCGCTGGTGGTGGAAGTGGAAGACCTGGACCAGCTGCGCGAAGCGCTGGCGGTGGGCTGCGACCGCATCCTGATCGATGACTTCGACGCGGCCAGCCGCCGTGAAGCGGTGCGGATCGCCGCCGGACGCATCCCGCTGGAGGTTTCCGGCAGCGTGGACCTGGCCGGGCTGCGCGCAATTGCCGAGGACGGCGTCGATTGCATCTCGATTGGCGGGCTGACCAAGCATGTGCAGGCGATTGATCTGTCGTTGAAGCTGGGCGATCCGCCCTGACGGGTACCGACCAACGGTCGGTACCTACCGTGGCATTCGTACCGACCAACGGGCTGCCTTCACGGGCTTCCCCTGCCGGCTCTGCGACGCTTCCCGTGCCCCCACCCGGAGAGCGCGGATGCGCCCGCTGCCCCTGCTTGCCTGCCTGACCCCCCTGTTCCTGCTGCTTCCCGGCGCTGCCGCCGCTGCCGAGGTCTGCGACATCCCGCCGCGCTATGGTCTGAGCCCGCTGGCGGCGAGCATCGTGCGGACCGCCTGCAACGAGCACCGACTGTGGTACCGCCCCTTCATCGATGGGGAAGGCCGTGCGCGCAACCTTGGCGTCAGCGAGGCCGAACGGGAATACCTGGCCGACGACGGCATGCCCGCGTGGCAGCGCGTGGTCGGCTACTGGCGCGACAGCGGCACGCTGGGACCGATGGGCAGCCAGCCTGGCGCCACCAGCTGCATGGAGCCGTTCGGTTCGCGCTACACCGACAGCGACTGTCGTGCGTTCCTGATCGACAACCCGTGGTCGGCCGCCTTCATCTCCTGGGTGATGAGCCGCGCCGGAGTGCCCGGCTTCACCCGCTCGCCGCGCCACATCGACTACATCCGCGCCGCTTACCAGAACACCGGTCCGTACCGGATGGCGGATCCAGCGCAGGAAAAGCCCGCGCCCGGCGACCTGTTGTGCTACCTGCGTGGCCGCAACGAATCATTGAGTTACGCCGGGCTGGTGCAACAGCTCAGCGGCGGCACGGTGGCGAACTGGAAATCGCACTGCGAGGTGGTTATCGCAGCGAACATGGGCGGCGACCACACGCTGTACCTGATCGGCGGCAATGTCATGAACACGGTGGCAATGCGCAAGCTGTCGCTGGATCGCAGCGGCCGCATCCAGCTGCCGCCGGCCCCCTCCAGCGATCCCTACGACATGGGCTGTACCCCCGGACGCGAAGACGAGTGCAACTTCAACCGGCAGGACTGGGCGGCGCTGCTCAAGCTGGTGGCGACCTCGCCGATGGGGTCGACGCCCAGCTATCCGCCATCGCCATCGCCATCGCCCGCGCCGGCCACCGGCCCGCTGCCGGCACCCGCCCAGCCTGGCGTGCCGGCGACGACGCCGCCGCCAAAGCCCACCTTCCCGCGCGTCGTGCCGCCGCGGCCCATACCACCGCCAACGCAATCGCCTGCCCCGCAACCACAGCAGCCGCAGAAGCAGGACGGGTCGCCGGCTTGATCCGGCGCCGGTTCGTCGCCATCTTGGTCGTTCCTGACCCGATTCCGCACCGAGCCGCCGATGCCCAGTCTTATCCTGTTGATGATTGCCGGCGCGTTCGCCTACGCCTTCTGGAACTCCTCGCGCGCCGCGGCCGAACGCGCCATCGAACTGGGCCGCAACGCCTGCCGCGCCGCCGACGTGCAGTGGCTGGACCAGGCCGTGCATGCCAGTGGCATCCGCGTCTGCCGCAAGGACAACGGCTGGCTGGGCTGGGAGCGCACCTACCGCTTCGAGTACTCCCACGATGGCATCGACCGCCATACCGGGCGGATGGTGCTGCGCGGCGATGAACTGGTGGCCTTCGTCGGGCCCTCGGCCGCGCGCATCAGCGAAATCCGTCGCAGCGTGGACACCACCGGCGCCGAGGATGTGTAGAAACAAAATCGCCGCCCGAGGGCGGCGATCTCTTACTTGACCACCCGAAGGTGCGGGCGACCGCTCGGCTTGGGCGGGGTGTCATCCGGGGTCGGCGTGTCATCCGGCGGCAGGGTATCGTCCGGGCTCGGCTCGTGGCCGGGAATATCATCCGGCAGTGCCATGCCCTGCCCGGTTTCGCGGGCGTAGACGGCCAGCACGGCCGAGATCGGCACCTGCACCGGGTAGCTGGTGCCCGAGAAGCGGGCCGAGAAGCTCACGCTCTCGTTGTCGATGTGCAGCCGCACCACCGCGCGCTCGGCGATGTTGAGGACCACGCGACCGTCCTTCACCGCACTCTGCGGCACCTGTACGCCAGGCATGCCAGCGTCGACCAGGATATGCGGGGTCAGGTCGTTGTCGTTGATCCATTCCACCAGCGCCCGCAACAGGTAGGGGCGATGGCTGGTCATGCGGAAAGTGTCTTCAGTCATTGTCGGGTGCCGCGGAAATGTGACAAGTGTACGCGCCCACCCGTGCAGCGGTCAGCATGCACGTCCCCCGGCGTAAAGCGCCGATGCAGCGAACCGCCGGTCAGGCCGGCAGGTCGCGCAGCTTCTTTTCCTGGTCGGTCAGGCTGCGGATGAAGCCCGGGTGGCGGAAAATGCGGTTGCCGTAATCCTCGATGGACTTGCCATCCTTGGGCAACGGCACGTCCAGCGACTGCAGGCGCCAGATGATCGGCGCCATGGCGCAATCGGCCAGGCTCATTTCCGGGTTGAGGAAGAACTTGCTGGCCTTGAACAGCGGCACCGCGCTGGTCAGCAGTTCCTTCAACCGCTTGCGCCCGGCCTCGGCCTGGGTCTTGTTGCCGAGCTGGATCGCCTGCACCTGCGGTACCCAGTCGTGTTCGATGCGCAGCATCGCCAGCCGGATCCGCGCACGCGAGAGCGGGTCCACCGGCATCAGCGGCGGGTGCGGGTAGCGTTCGTCCAGGTATTCGCTGACCACCGAGGCCGCGTACAGCACCAGCTCGCGCTCTACCAGCGTGGGCACCGAGTGGTACGGATTGAGGTCGATCAGATCCTCGGGCGGGTTCTGCGGGTCGACGGGTACGAAATCATAGGTAACGCCTTTGGCAGCCAGCACCAGGCGCACGCGATGGCACAGCACGTCGTCGTTCGAGGAAAACAGCGTCAGGGTGTTCCGCATGCGTACGCTCGCCGCCATCAAAGGCTCTCCAGCGATCGGTATCCGCCGGTCGCATCGGCGCTGCCGGCCCATTGCCGACAGTCGTCACAGTACCCGAGTGTGCAACTGCCCATCACAAAAGCCAATAGGCCGATCGACTTACGCCGTATCGATCAATGCACGTCCTTCCAGTACTCCTTCTTCAGCAGGTAGGCCAGGAAGGTGAGCAGTGCCAGGAACAGGATCACCCACACGCCCAGCTTCTGCCGCTTCAGCGCCGCGGGTTCACCGGCATATTCCAGGAAGTTGGTGATGTCCCGCACCGCCTGGTCGTACTGCCCCGGGTCAACATTGCCGGGCTGTGCCAGCGTGAGCCCGGTCACCGGCGCGTCCGCACCCGGCGCTTCCGGCTTGCCGTGCACGGCGTGCTGCAGGCCCTGCATTTCCCACAGCGGGTTGGGCATGGAGGCGTTGGGGAACAGCGCGTTGTTCCAGCCCAGCGGGCGGCTGGGATCCAGGTAGAACGACTTCAGGTAGGTATAGACCCAGTCGCTGCCACGCACCCGTGAGATCAGGCTGAGGTCCGGCGGCATTTTGCCGAACCACTTCTCGGCTTCCGCCTTGGGCATCGTCACCGGCACCGGTTCGCCGATCGGCACGCCGGTGAAGTTGAGGTTGTTCATGACCTCTTCTTCGCTCAGCCCCAGGTCCTGCGCCATCCGCGAATAGCGCAGGTACTTGAGCGCATGGCAGCCGGAACAGTAGTTCATGTAGAGCTGCGCGCCGCGCTGCAGCGACGCACGGTCGCCCAGGTCGTTGCCGGCCTGCAGGGTCTTGCCGCCTTCGGCGGCGCCGGCGACGGTGCTGGCCAGCATCAGGGCGGCCGCGCAGGCCAGCCGGACAATCCAGTGGTCAGTCATGCGTGGTCACCCGGTCCGGTACCGGCAAGGTCCTGTCCAGCTTGGTCCATAGCGGCATGGTGATGAAGAAGGCGAAGTAGAGGAAGGTCAGCACGCGGCCGACATAGGTTTCATGCGCATCGGTACCGGGCCCGGAACCGATCACGCCCAGCCAGATGAAGCAGACCGCGAACACGCCGAGCAGCGCGCGCGACAACCAGCCGCGGTAGCGGTAGGACTTTACCCGCGCCTTGTCCAGCCACGGCACCAGGAACAGGATGGCGATCGCCGAGAACATCACGATCACGCCGCCGAGCTTGTTGGGCACCACGCGCAACATCGCGTAGTACGGCGTGTAGTACCACACCGGTTTGATGTGCTCGGGCGTGACCAGGCGGTTGGCCTCGGTGAAGTTGTCGTGCTCCAGGAACAGGCCGCCAAAGCCTGGCGCGAAGAAGATGATGAAGGCCGCGATGATCAGCAGGAAGCCGGCGCCCACCCCGTCCTTGAGCGTGTAGTACGGGTGGAACGGAATGCCGTCGGTGGGCGCGGTGGCCGACCAGCGGTTGCCCTTGGGCCCCTTCTTGATCTCCACGCCGTCGGGGTTGTTCGACCCCACTTCATGCAGCGCGCCCAGGTGCAGCACCACCAGCAACAGCAGCACCAGCGGCAGGGCGATCACGTGCAGGGCGAAGAACCGGTTGAGGGTGGCATCACTGGGCAGGTAATCGCCCATGATCCATTCGGTCAGCCCGTTGCCGATCACCGGAATGGCGCCGAACAGCGAGATGATCACCTTGGCGCCCCAGAACGACATCTGGCCCCACGGCAGCACGTAGCCCATGAAGGCTTCGGCCATCAGCACCAGGTAGATCAGCATGCCCAGGATCCACACCAGCTCGCGCGGCTTCTGGTAACTGCCGTACATGAGGCCGCGGAACATGTGCAGGTAGACCACGATGAAGAACAGCGAGGCCCCGGTGGAGTGCATGTAGCGGATCAGCCAGCCCCACTCCACGTCTCGCATGATGTATTCAACGGAGTTGAACGCTTCCAGCGCACTGGTCTTGTAGTGCATCGTGAGGAAGATGCCGGTCACGATCTGGTTGACCAGGATCAGCAGCGCAAGCGAACCGAAGTAGTACCAGATATTGAAGTTCTTCGGCGCGTAGTACTCGCTCACATGCTTGCGGTACACCGGCATCAGCCCGGGCGCGCGTGCGTTGACCCAGTCGGCGACGCCGGTGGCGGTACGGGAAAGGATGTTGGCCATGATCAGGCTGCCCCCTGAGGATCGACGCCGATGATGATGGTGCTGTCGTCCTGGTAATGGTGCGGCGGCACCAGCAGGTTGATCGGCGCCGGGACGCCGTCGAAGACGCGACCGGACATGTCGAACCGGGATTTGTGGCAGGGGCAGAAGTAGCCGCCCTTCCATTCCGGATCGAACGGCTCGGGGCGGATCTCGGCCACCATTTCCGGCGAACAGCCCAGGTGGGTGCACAGCCCGACCAGCACCGAGACCTCGGCCTTGATCGCGCGGAATTCGGGGTTCTGCTTGAGCACGTAGTCCGGCTGCTGGTCCTTGTTCTCCGACGCAGGATCCTTCAGCCGCCCATCCAGCCCGTGCAGGGCGTCAAGGATGGCCTTGGACCGTTTGACGATCCAGATCGGCTGTCCACGCCACTCCATGACCAATCGCTGGCCTTCCTGCAGGGCGCTGATGTCGGCAAGCACAGGGGCACCGGCCAGTTTGGCGCGGGCGCTGGGATTCCAGGACTTGATGAACGGAACTGCGGCGAAACCGACGCCGACTGCTCCCACCACTGCGGTGGTTGCGGAAAGAAATCGTCGACGTCCAGTGTTGACTGGATCGTTTACCCCATCGTTGGCCATCCGGCACTCCGATATTGATTTAGGTAGCTTGAGGCTGCCAGTAGACCGGTGGGGGCCAGTCCACAATGAATCCTGATCGACTATAGCGGAACCTGACTCGGCGACACAATGGTGGTCGCACCACGAGGGCCAGCCAACGGCCGGCGCTGCCAGGGAAGCGCCCACATCTGCAGTGCCGGGCGTTGGCCGGGCTTCGCGATGCGATCGAAAGCGGACGGGGATTACTGCGTGGAGGCGGTGGCGCCGCGGTAGCGGTCGGCGAGCAGGGCGACGCGCTTCACGTAGTACTGCGTCTCGCTGTAAGGCGGCACGCCACCGTGGCGGTCGACCGCGCCTTCGCCCGCGTTGTAGCCCGCTGCGGCGAGGGTCAGATTGCCGTTGAAGCGCTTGAGCAGCCACGACAGGTACTGCACGCCGCCGCGGATGTTCTGCGCCGCATCATAGGAATCAGTGACACCGAAGCGGCGCGCGGTGGGCGGCATCAGCTGCATCAGGCCCTGTGCGCCGGCGCGGCTGAGCGCGGTCGGGTTGTAAGCCGATTCGGCGTGGATGATGGCGCGGACGACCGCCTCCTCCACCCCGAACTCGCGCGCGGCTGACGCGATCTCTGCCTGGAAGGCGGTGGTGTTGAGGCGGACCGAACCGAAGTTCACGCCCGGACTGGCACCGCAGGCATAACAGCGCTCGATGAAGCTGTAATGGATGGTGCGGACCTGGCCCAGGCTGGCCATCTGCGCGGGCCGGCGGCTGGTGTAATGCCGCACGCCATCCTTCATGTACGAGTAGACCTGCCCGTTGACCACGCGCTGCGCCTTGCCGGTGCGGGCCGCCGGCGCCGGCGCGGCAGTAAGCACGGTGGCGGCCTGGGCGGGTGCCGGGGTCGGGGCCAGCGCGGTGCCGGACGCGGCACCGTCCTGGACCGGCGCAGCGGTTGCCACGACCGCAGGGGCGGGCACAGGGGCTGGAGACGGTGGCGGAACGTAACGGCGCGGGGCGCTGCGGTCGGGACGGTAGTTGCTGACCACGCTGCAGCTGGTGCCGGCAATGCGTTTGCTGACATAGCTGGGAATGCCGTCCGCGCCAACACACTTGTACAGGGTGCCCGCACTGGCCGGCACAGCGGTCAGCGCAGCCAAGGCCAGCGCAGCGATCCCCAAGATCCCCTTCATGGGGCGGAGTGTCCCCGTTTCGCGCGCCGTTGCCAAGCCCCGCAGCCACGCAGGGCGTGGCTCTACCGGGCGCCCGGGGTACAATGGACGGCTACCCGGCAGCCCTCCCCGGCTGCCTGCCCGCCCACCCGACTGGAATAAGCGCCATGACCGGGACGCCAGCTTCGACCCTGCCGACCTCGGCCGGCACCGCCGTGCCTGCCATCGATTCGCCCCGCCCCGACCTGCTGCCCCTGCCCGGTTCCCGGCCGCAGGTGACGGGCCCCGTGCGCGGCAAGCTGTACATCAAGACCCACGGTTGCCAGATGAACGAGTACGACTCGACCAAAATGGCCGACGTGCTTGCCGCCGAAGAAGGCCTGGAGCTGACCGACGACCCGGCCGAAGCCGACGTGCTG
Source organism: Stenotrophomonas sp. GbtcB23 (assembly GCF_019091045.1). Taxonomy (NCBI): domain Bacteria; kingdom Pseudomonadati; phylum Pseudomonadota; class Gammaproteobacteria; order Lysobacterales; family Lysobacteraceae; genus Stenotrophomonas; species Stenotrophomonas sp. GbtcB23. The sequence continues at coordinate 163,704 of NZ_JAGXKC010000002.1, forward strand.
CTGATGAACACCTGCTCGATCCGCGAGAAAGCGCAGGAGAAGGTGTTCAGCCAGCTGGGCTACTGGAAGGCGCTGAAGAACAACGGCCGGGGCGTCATCATCGGCGTGGGCGGTTGCGTGGCCTCCCAGGAAGGCGAAGCCATCATCAAGCGCGCCCCGCATGTGGACCTGGTGTTCGGCCCGCAGACCCTGCACCGCCTGCCCGAGCTGATCCGCCAGCGGCGCGAATCGGGCAGGTCGCAGGTGGACATCAGCTTCCCCGAGATCGAGAAGTTCGACCGCCTGCCCGAGCCGCAGGCCGAAGGCGGTTCGGCGTTCGTGTCGATCATGGAAGGCTGCTCGAAATACTGTTCGTTCTGCGTGGTGCCCTACACCCGTGGCACCGAGGTCAGCCGCCCGTTCGAGGACGTGGTGGTGGAAGTGGCGCAGCTGGCCGCGCAGGGCGTGCGCGAGATCAACCTGCTGGGCCAGAACGTCAATGCCTACCGCGGTCCCTATGGGGATGGCGAGTTTGCCGACCTCGGCCTGCTGATCCGCACCATCGCCGAGATCGACGGGGTGGACCGCATCCGCTTCACCACCTCGCACCCGCTGGAGTTCAGCGATTCGCTGGTGGATGCTTACCGCGACGTGCCGCAGCTGGCCAATTTCCTGCACCTGCCGGTGCAGGCCGGCAGCGACCGGGTGCTGTCGGCGATGAAGCGCGGCTACACCGCGCTCGAATTCAAGGCCAAGATCCGCAAGCTGCGCGCAGTACGCCCGGACATTTCGATCAGCTCGGACTTCATCGTCGGCTTCCCTGGCGAGACGGACGCGGACTTCGAGAAGACCATGAAGCTGATCGAGGACGTAGGCTTCGACCACAGCTTCTCCTTCATCTATTCGCGCCGACCGGGCACGCCCGCAGCCGACCTCGAGGACACCATCAGCGATGCGGAGAAGCACGCGCGGCTGTCGCGCCTGCAGGCCCGGATCAACGGGCAGGCAGCCGCCATCTCCCATGCGATGGTCGGCACGGTGCAGACGGTGCTGGTGGAAGGTCCGTCGCGCCGCGATCCGAATGAGCTCACCGGCAAGACCGAGAACATGCGGTCGGTGAATTTCCCGGGGCAGGCGCGTCTGGTCGGCCAGCTGGTCGATGTGGAGATCACCGAGGCGTACAGCAATTCGCTGCGCGGACGGCTGGTCATCGCGTGAGCCCACGTACCGACCAACGGTCGGTACCTACCGGGTAGATGCCGACCGTTGGTCGGCATGCGCGCTAATCCAGGCGCTTGCGGAACCGCAGGATGGCCAGGGTCATCATCACCACGATGAAGCCCAGCAGTGCCAGCACCTCCGGCCACAGTTCCCACCAGCGGGCGCCGCGCAGCATGATGCCGCGCACCAGGCGGAGGAAGTGGGTGAGCGGCAGGATCTCGGCCAGCCACTGCACGATGCGCGGCATGCCGGCGAACGGGAACATGAAACCCGACAGCAGGATCGATGGCAGGAACACGAACATCGTCATCTGCATGGCCTGGAACTGCGACTGCGCGCGGGTCGAGATCAACAGGCCCAGCGCCAGGTTGGCGGTGATCAGCAGCACCGCCGCCAGGTAGACATCCAGCACGCTGCCGCGCACCGGCACCTCGAACAGCCACATCCCCAGCAGCAGCACCAGCGTGGTCTGGATCAGGCCGATCACCGCATACGGCAGCACCTTGCCGACCATCAGCTCGCTGCGGCTCAGTGGCGTGGCGATCAGCAATTCCATGTTGCCGCGCTCGCGTTCGCGCACGATCGCCACGGCAGTGAACATCACCATGGTCATGGTCAGGATTATCCCGATCAGGCCGGGCACGATGTTGATCGCCGAGCGCCGCTGCGGGTTGTAAAACGCCACCACGCTGATCTGCCCGGCCGCACCCGATGCGCCCGCGCGCAGTGGCCGGTCGTTGCGCACCGGACGGGTGTCCAGCGGCACCTGGGCCAGCTGGACCGCCGCGCTCTGCACGACGGTATCGCTGCCATCCACCAGCACCTGCACCGCCTCACGGCCGTCGAACCGGCGTCGCTCGAAATCAGGCGGCACCACGATGCCGATGCTGACCTGCCCGCGCCGCAGCGCGGTCATCAACTGGTCGGGAGTGTCCACGTGCAGGGTCGGGGCGATCACCCCGGTGGCCACCATGTCGGCCAGCAGCGCGCGCGAGGCCGCGCTGCCGGCCTGGTCGGCGATGCCGGTCTCCAGGTGGCGGAGGTTGAGGTTGATCGCATAGCCGAACAGCACCAGCTGCATCACCGGGATGCCGACGATCATGGCCAGGGTGATGCGGTCGCGGCGCATCTGCCGCAACTCCTTGAGCACGATCGCCCACAGCCGCCGCAGGTTCATGGCGTGTCCCCGGCCGCGGCAGGCGTCTCGCGGCCGCGCGTGGCCGAGACGAACACGTCTTCCAGGTTGGCGGCGCTGCGCACCACCTCCGCCCCCTGCCCGGCAGCGCGCAGCGCCTGCTGCAGGCGCGCTTCGGCATCGTCGCCGCTGTCCAGCAGCACGCGCAGCGTATTGCCGATCTGCGCCACGCTGAGCACCCCGGGCAGGCCTGCCAGCGCCCGCTGGGCTTGTCGTGGCTGCGCCGCATGCACTTCCAGGGTGCGCCCCTGCAGTGCGGCGGTGAGTTCGGCCGGGCTGCCATCGGCCACCAGCACCCCCTGGTCGAGGATGGCCAGACGGTGGCAGCGCTCGGCCTCGTCCATGTAATGCGTGGACACCAGCAAGGTGGTGCCGGCGTCCGCCAGGTCGAAGAGCTTTTCCCAGAAATCGCGCCGCGACTCGGGGTCCACCGCACTGGTCGGCTCGTCCAGGAACAACAGCTCCGGCGCGTGGATCACGGCACCGGCCAGTGCCAGCCGCTGCTTCTGGCCGCCGCTCATGGTGCCGGCCAACTGCTTCTGGCGGTCCTGGAAATGGTAGTGCTCCAGCAACTCATCGATGCGCTGCCGCGCCCGGGCGCGCGGGATGTCCTGCACCGCCGCCAGGAACTCCAGGTTCTCGCGCACGGTGAGGTCTTCAAACAGCGAAAAGCGCTGGGTCATGTAGCCGATGCGCCGGCGCAGCGCCTCGGCCTGCTCCGGTATGCGCAAGCCCAGCACTTCGATCTCGCCCGCGCTCGGGGTGAGCAGGCCGCACAGCATGCGGATGGTGGTTGATTTGCCCGAGCCATTCGGCCCCAGGAACCCATAGACGTTGGCGCGCGGCACGCTGAGGTCGACATGATCCACCGCCACCAGCGATCCAAACTGCTTGGTCAGCCCGCGCGCGCGGATCGCCGGTTCGGCGGCGTTCAAAACACCACCCGCACCGGCACGCCGGCGGGCAGGTCCGCCAGCGGCGCGCTCCCGTCGGCGCGGTCCAGTTCGATTTCCGCCAGCCAGCTCAACCGCGACACGTCGTCGCCGCTGAGCGCGTAGTACGGCGTGAAGCCGGGATCGCTGCGGATGCTGCGCACATGGCCGGCAAACGCGCCGTCGCGACCCTGCAGGTGAATCTGGGCCGCCTGCCCCACCCGCACTTTCAGGCGCAGTGGCTCAGGCAGGTACACCCGGGCGTAAGGGCGGTCGCCGACCAGCAGCACCACCAGCGGGGCCCCCACCGGCGCCTGGTCGCCCAGCCGGTAGGGCAGCGCATCGACGCGCCCGGCGCGCGGGGCAACGAGGTCGAGCTTGCGCAGCGTCACTGCCTGCGCCGCGGCCTGGGCCTGTGCCGACTGCAGGGCGGCTTCGCCCTGGGCCACCTGCTCCACGCGGCTACCGTGTTCCAGCGCCAGCAGCGCCTGTTCGGCCGCCTGCACCGCGCCTTGCGCGCTGCCGGCGGCCGCCCGCGCGCGGTCCACATCGGCAGCGGCCACCAGTTGCTGCCGACCCAGCGGCTGCAGACGGCGGTAATAGGCCGACGCATCGACGGCCTGCGCGCGTGCCGACGCCAGGTTGGCCCGCGCCTGGTCGATGTCCTCGCGGCGAGGGCCCTCACGCAGTTCCTGCAGGGCCTGCGCGGCCTGGCTGGCCTGCGCTTCCAATGCCTGCAGCTGGGCGGCGGTGCGGATCGGCTCCAGCTGCAGCAGCGCCGCCCCGGCGGCCACCTGCTGGCCTTCGTGGACCCGGATGGCCACGATGGTTTCCGCCGCGGGCGCCGGCACGGTAATGCGGTCCCACTCCAAGGTACCGAGCGCGGCCGGCGGCTCCTGCGGACACGCCGACAGCAGCAGGCCCGCGCCGGCCAGGAACACCCCACGCATGGACAGGTAGCTGGCTGCGGACATCGACGCGGCTCCGGCAGGGCACGGCGGGGGAAGAAGAGGTCACCTTGCGCATGCACCCGTGAAGGATCGGTCACGCGTGCCAGCGGGTCCGCGCACTGGTCATGAAATGATCACCCTTCCGCAGCCATTGCGCCGCAGGGGGTACCGCCGCTTATCCACACCTTTCCCGCGCAACCGCCCACAAGCGGTGTGGAAAACCCCGAGCTAGATGTCGCTTTTTTGACCACGCACGCGACAGCATTGCGGCAGTAGGGCCGTCAGAGACTATCCACAGGTTGCTGCACTGCTGCTGCACAGCCGCTGTGGAGAACCGCGCTGCTGTGGCGAGGCCTGCACGCCCGCGCTACCCTGTCCTTCCTATCCCCAACTTGCGGCACGGCCATGACGACCGTCGCCGCCGGACGCAATGACCGCACTGGCACACCGCGACTTCACCCTGGCCCCGGAAGACAACGAACGCCTTGCCAACCTGGCCGGCCCCTTCGACGAGCACCTGCGCCAGATCGAACTCAAGCTCGGCGTGGAAATCGCCAACCGCGGCCACGTCTTCCGGGTCACCGGCCCGAAGGCCGTGGCCGAGGAAGCACAGGCGCTGATCGAAGCGCTGTACCTGGAGGCGGCCGAGACGCCCTTCGACAGCCACGCCATCCACCTGCGCCTGAACCAGGCCAACGTGGAACACCTGGTGGAGCGCAGCTACGAAGCGCAGGAAGTCACCATCAAGGTCAAGCGCGGCACCGTGCGCGGGCGTGGTGCCAACCAGGCGCGCTACCTGCACCAGATCACCACCCACGACATCAACTTCGGCATTGGGCCGGCCGGTACCGGCAAGACCTTCCTGGCCGTGGCCAGCGCCGTGGATGCGTTGAACGAATCGCGGGTGCAGCGCCTGATCCTGGTGCGCCCGGCGGTGGAAGCCGGCGAGAAGCTGGGCTTCCTGCCCGGCGACCTGAGCCAGAAGGTCGATCCGTACCTGCGCCCGCTGTACGACGCGCTGTATGAAATGCTGGGCGTGGAAAAGGTGATCAAGCTGCTGGAGAAGAACGTCATCGAGATTGCGCCGCTGGCGTACATGCGTGGACGCACGCTCAATGATGCGTACGTGATCCTGGACGAAGCGCAGAACACCACCGTCGAGCAGATGAAGATGTTCCTGACCCGGCTGGGCTTCGGCTCCACCGCCGTGGTCACCGGCGACCTGACCCAGACCGACCTGCCCAAGCACGTGAAGTCCGGCCTGCGCGATGCCATCGAGGTGCTGCGCGACGTGGACGGGGTGAGCTTCACCTTCTTCGAGGCCCGCGACGTGGTACGCCACCCGCTGGTGGCGCGCATCGTAAGCGCGTACGACCGCCGCGACCTGCAGCAGGTCAAGCCGGGCGCCGAATGAGCGCGGCCATCGCGGCGCGGCGCCACACGCGCGATACTGTGGTTTCCTGATAGAACCCGAAGTACCGGAACCGCCATGACCAAAGGCCCCATTCGACTCGATGTCGCCGTCAGCTACGCCCTGCCCCGTGCCGGGTTGCCGTCGGCGGTGAGTTTCCGCAGATGGGTGGCTGCGGCACTGAACGGCCGCATCCGCGAGGCCGACCTGGCCATCCGCGTGGTCGACGCCAAGGAGGGCCAGTCGCTGAACCGGCACTACCGCGGCAAGGACTACGCTACCAACGTACTCAGCTTCCCCGCCGAGCTGCCCGAAGGCCTGCCCAAGGGGGTCAAGTTCCCGCTGCTGGGCGACCTGGTGATCTGCGCGCCGGTGGTGGCCGCCGAAGCGATGGAACAGGCCAAGGCGCTCAATGCCCACTACGCGCACCTGACCGTGCACGGGGTGCTGCACCTGCTGGGCTGGGACCACGAGGACGACAAGGAAGCCGAAGCCATGGAGCAGCTGGAGCGCGAGATCCTGGCCGACCTCGGCATCGCCGACCCCTACGCCGGCGAGCGCTGAGCCGCCGCCCCTGACGGACGTTTCCTGCATGACCTTCGCACGCCCCGCCTGCCTGTGCCTGCTGGCCCTGTTTTCCACCCCGGCCCTGGCCGCCGCCCCGACAACGGCCGCCCCTGCCGCCGCGCCGCTGGACCTGGCCGCGCTGATCGAGTGCCGACAGCGCGTGGCCGACTATGACGCGGTCGCCCCGGTCGTGGCCGACCCGCTCAAGGCCGTGGCCAACGGCATGCAGCCGCTGCCGCAGAACAACCAGTTCATGAGTGAGTACCGCCTGGCCACGCCGTTGACGGTGTTCGGGCAGCGCACCGAATACGTGGCGGTGTCCGGGGCCAGCATCATGGCGATCCTGGACGTGGCCGATCCCCGCCCGATGGCCAAGACCCTGGCCCTGGAAGACGGCGTGGACAACCCGGACAAGTTCATGGCCGGCCGTGAGGTGGTCAGCCGGGACGTGGCCGATCCGCGTACCGGCGAGCCGATGATCGAGTCGATCATCCTGAGCCTGTCCACGGTCAAGACCCACCCCGGCAAGACCTTGGCCGGCTGCACCTACAGCCTGGACCTGCCCGCCGAGGACGAAGCCCCGGCCGACACCCCGGCAGCGCCGGCCGGCGCCCTGCCCCCGTCCGTGAACACCCCGCCGGGCGGGCGCTGACAGCGGCCCGCATCCTGCTAGACTGGCGCCAACGCCCGGCTCGCCGGGTGCCTTTTTTGCAGAGATGTCTGAAGACGACAGTAGTGGCTCCGTTCCGGAGCAGAATGAGAAGAAGCGCAGCTGGCTTGAACGCCTGACGTCTGCCTTCTCCGGCGAACCCCACACCCGCGACGAGCTGGTGGCGGTACTGCACTCCGCGCACGAAGACGGCCTGATTGCCGCCGACACGCTGCGCATGATGGAGGGCGCGATCTCGGTGGCGGAACTGACCGTGGGCGACGTGATGATCTCGCGTTCGCAGATGGTCTCGCTGCCCGTGGAAGCCCCCTTCCTTGAGCTGATGAAGCAGGTGGTCGAATCCGGCCATTCGCGCTTCCCGGTGCACGGTGACAACAAGGACGACATCCTGGGCGTGCTGCTGGCCAAGGACCTGCTGCGCGGCGTGGTCGCCGACAACGGGCCGGCCAACGTGCGCGAGCTGCTGCGCCCGGCGGTGCTGATTCCCGAAGCCAAGAAGCTCAACGTGCTGCTCAAGGAATTCCGGCTCTCGCGCAACCACATGGCGATCGTGGTGGACGAGTACGGCGGTGTTGCCGGGCTGGTCACCATCGAGGACGTGCTGGAGCAGATCGTCGGCGAGATCGATGACGAGCATGATGAAGCCGAAGACCACACCGCGCAGATCGCGATCCAGGCCGACGGCCAGTACGTGGTCGACGCGCTGACCCCGATCGGGGATTTCAACGAGCGTTTCGGCGCTGCGTTCCCGGACGACGACTACGACACCATCGGTGGCCTGGTCACCGAGGCGATCGGGCACCTGCCCGAAACCGGCGACGAGCTGACCCTGGACCGCTTCGTGTTCCGGGTGGCGCGCGCCGATGCCCGCCGCGTGCAGGCGTTCCATGTGACCGTGCTGCCGCCCGACGCCATCATCGAGGATTGACGCACGCCATGCGGCCCCTGCTGACGCGGTGGCCGTTGTGCCGCCTGTTGTTCCTCCTGTTCCTGGCCAGTGTGTCCGGCCTGCCGCTGGTCGCACTGGCACAGGCAGCGCCTGGACCTTCGGCGGCCAGCGCCGCCGCGCCGCCCGCCGAAGCGCCGCCACCGCGCATCGGCATCGTGACCATGCAGCCGGGCAGCATCTTCTTCGAGCGCTTCGGGCATGACGCGATCGTGGTCGAGGACCCGGTTACCGGCGATGCCACCTCGTACAACTTCGGCTATTTCGACCCCAGCGAACCGGACTTCGTCGGCCGCTTCCTGCGCGGCGAGATGATGTATTACCTGGTGGCGCTGCCGCTGGACCAGGACCTCTCCTACTACCGCGACAGCGGCCGGGGCGCCAACCTGCAGTGGCTGGACCTCAGCCCGGAGCAGGCGCGTGCGCTTGCCGCGTCGCTGGCCGAGCGCGCCAAGCCGGAAAACGCGCGCTACCGCTACGACTACTACACCGCCAACTGCGCCACCATGGTGCGCGATGCGATCGATGGTGCGCTCGGCGGCGGGCTGCACTCGCAGCTGTCCGGCCGTTCGCGCGGCAACACCTACCGCAGCGAATCGGTGCGCCTGGCCTCGCCGGCCCCGTGGATGTGGCTGGGCTTCGACATCGGGCTCGGCCCGTTCGCCGACCAGCCGCTGTCGCGGTGGCAGGAAGCCTTCGTGCCGATGCGCCTGGCCGACGCGCTGCGCGAGGTGCGCAACAGCGACGGCCGCCCGCTGGTGCAGGAAGAGCTGGAGCTGCTGCCACACCGCATCGCCCCGGAACCGGCTGAATCCGCGCGCCGCTGGTGGCCGTGGCTGCTGTGCGGGCTGGTGCTGGCTGCCGGCGTGCTGGTCCTGCGCCGCCGCCGGCGCCTGCTGGCCGCGCTGGCCCTGCCGCTGTGGCTGTTCTGCGGGATCGCCGGCATCCTGCTGGCCTACCTGTGGGGCTTCAGCGCGCACCACGCCGCCTGGGCCAACCGCAACCTGCTGCAGCTCTCGCCGCTGTGCCTGCTGCTGCTTCCCGGCGCGGTGACGCTGCTGCGCGCACGCGTGCCCGGCGCCTGGTTCCGCTGGACCTTGTGGGCGGTTGCCCTGCTCTCCCTGCTCGGCCTGGTACTGCACTGGCTGACCCTGCAGGCGCAGGTGAACCTGCAGTGGATCGTGCTGCTCTTGCCGCTGCACGTGGCGCTGGCCTGGACACTGGGCCGTCGTGACCCAGCTGTCACGCATCGCTGACGCAGGATATCGCTCATGGAACACCCCGCCGCCTCCAATCCGACCTGTGTCATCAACTGCGTTCACTACGACGACCAGGGCAAGCGACACGACATCGCGCTGGATGCGATCAGCGATGTGATCGCCAGCAAGAACGGTTTTGTGTGGGTGGGCCTTTACGACCCGGCCGACGCGGTGCTGCTCAAGCTGCAGGAGGAATTCTGCCTGCACGACCTGGCCATAGACGATGCACGCAACGCCCACCAGCGGCCCAAGGTCGAGGCCTACGGCAATTCCCTGTTCGTGGTGGTGACCACCGCGCAACGCGTGCAGGACCGCATCGAGTATGGCGAAACACACGCTTTCCTCGGTCCGCGCTTCCTGGTGACCGTGCGCCACGGCGCATCGCTGTCCTACGCCCCGGTCCGCGCCCGGGTGGAACGCGAACCGCAGTTGCTGACCATGGGCGCCTCCTACTGCCTGTATGCCGTGCTGGACTTCGTGGTCGACAACTACCTGCCGATCACCACCGACTTCCGCGACACGCTGGATTCGCTGGAGAAGGACATCTTCGCCGACAGTTACAAACGCACCACGGTGGTACGCCTTTACGAGCTCAAGCGCGAACTCAACAAGATGCGGATGGCGGTCGCACCGCTGCAGGACGTGCTGGCGCAGCTGCGCCGCTATCCCGGCGAGCTGATCCCCGACGAAGTGAAGCTGTACATCCGCGACGTGCACGACCACGCCGTGCGCATCAGTGATGTGATCGATACCCTGCGCGAGATGCTGGGTACGGCACTGAGCGTGAACCTGTCGCTGGTAACCCTGGCCCAGGGCGAGACGGTCAAGCGCCTCGGTGCGTGGGCGGCGCTGCTGGCCGCCCCGACCCTGATCACCAGCTGGTACGGCATGAACTTCACCCACATGCCCGAGCTGGACAAGCCGTGGGCCTACCCCGCGATGATCGTCGGGGTGGGTGCGGTGTGCGTGGGGTTGTATCGGCTGTTCAAGCGCGCCCGTTGGCTGTAACGCGTATCGACCAACGGTCGATACCCACCGCGTGGACCGGCAGGTGGCGACCGTTGGTGGTCAACCTCATCAGGCCACGTAAACGGTTTTGATGTTCATGAACTCGTGGATGCCGTGGTCGGCCAGTTCGCGACCAAAGCCCGAGCGCTTGCTGCCGCCGAACGGCAACCGGACATCGCTTTTGACGATGGCATTGACGAATGCCGCGCCGCATTCCAGCCGCTTGGCGATGCCTTCGCCGCGCACCGCATCTCCACTCCACACGCTGCCGCCCAGCCCGAAGGTGGTGTCGTTGGCCACCCGCAGCGCATCGGCGTCGTCGCGCACGCGCAGGATCGCCGCCACCGGCCCGAACAGTTCCTCGTCGTAGGCCGGCATGCCCGGTTCCACATTGTCGAGGATGGTCGCCGGGTAACCCGCATGGGTGCCGGCCACCGGCTCGCCGCCCAGCAGTACCCTGGCCCCCTTGTCCACGCTCGCCTGCACCTGCTTGTGCAGCTCCTCGCGCAGGTCGGCACGTGCCATCGGCGCCAGCGTGGTCTTCTCGTCCTGCGGATCGCCATACACACGCGCTGCGGCCGCTGCGACGAACTTCTCCACGAACGCGTCGGCAATCGCATCGACCACGATGAAGCGCTTGGCGGCGATGCAGGTCTGCCCGCTGTTGTCGAAGCGCGACTTCACCGCAGCGGCAACCGTCTTGTCCAGGTCCGCATCGTCCAGCACCACGAACGCATCGCTGCCGCCCAGCTCCATCACGCACTTCTTGAGCTGGTCGCCGGCGTTGGACGCGATCGAGCGCCCCGCCCGCTCGCTGCCGGTCAGGGTGACCGCCTTGACCCGCTTGTCGCGCAGCACCTCGGCGGCCTGGTCGTTGTCGATGTGCAGCACATCGAACACGCCCTCGGGCAAGCCGCCGTCGCGGCACACCGCCAGGATCAGGTCGGCGCACTGCGGCACGTTGCTGGCATGCTTGAGCAGGGCCACGTTGCCGGCCATGAACGCCGGCGCCAGGAAGCGGAACACCTGCCAGATCGGGAAGTTCCACGGCATCACCGCGAACACGCAGCCGATCGGTTCATAGCGCACGTAGCTGCGCTGGGCTTCGGTGTCGATCAGCTGCGGCTTGAGGTAATCGGCGGCGTGGTCGGCGTAGTACTCGCAGGCCTGCGCGCACTTCTCCACCTCGGCCAGCGCCTCGCCCTTGAGCTTGCCCATCTCGGTGGTCATCGCCTGCTGGATGTCGTCCCTGCGCGCGCGCAGCTGGCCGGCGATGGCACGCAGGATGGCGCCGCGCTCCTGCAGCGAACGGGACGACCACGTCGGGAAGGCCGCGGCGGCGGCGGCCAGCCGCTGCTCGATCCCGGCGGCGTCCAGCAGCTCGTGGCGGTAAGTCACAAGGCCCGTGGCGGGGTTGACGATTTCGACGGTCATCGCGGTGCTCCGAAAGACAGGCACCCATTCTGCGCCCGGCCCCGTGAGCCGGGTGTTGTGTCAGCCCTTTTCCTGCAGCGCCATCTGCATGTCGCGCTGCCGACGCTTCTCGCTGCGCGAGGTAATGAACCACCCCACCACCGCCGCGATCGACACCGCCAGAACCATCAACGTGGCCAAGGCGTTGATCTCCGGCTTGATGCCCATCCGCACCGAAGCGAACACCTTCATCGGGAGCGTGGTCGAATTCGGCCCCGCGACGAAACTGGCGATCACCACGTCATCCAGCGACAGGGTGAAGGCCAGCAGCCAGCCGGCCACCAGCGCCGGGGCGATGATCGGCAGGGTGATCTGGAAGAACACCTTCAGCCTGCTCGCGCCCAGGTCCATGGCCGCCTCTTCCAGCGAGCGGTCCAGCTCCTGCAGCCGCGAGGACACAATCACGGTCACGAAAGACAGCGTGAACGTGACATGCGCGATCCAGATGCTGCCCACGCCTCGGCTGGGGAAGCCGGGAATGCCCCCCATCGCCACCAGCAGCGTCATCAGCGAGAAGCCCAGGATCACTTCGGGCATCACCAGCGGCGCGGTGATCAGGGCGCCGAACACGGTCTTGCCCGGGAAGCGCTTGAAGCGGGTCATCACCATCGCGGCCATGGTGCCCAGCACGGTCGCCGCGCTGGCGGTCCAGAACGCCACCTTCAGGCTGATCCACAGTGCATCCAGGATCTGCCGGTTGTTGAACAGCTCGCCGTACCAGCGCGTGGAGAAGCCCGACCACACCGTGGCCAGCTTCGACGCGTTGAACGAATAGATCATCAGCAGCAGGATCGGCAGGTACAGGAAGGCAAAGCCCAGCCCCAGGACCGTCCAGCCCAGCCAGCGGCTGCGGCGCACCATGCTCACGTCAGCTTCCCTTCCAGCTCACGCTGCTGCACCCGGTTGAACAGCAGGATCGGCACCAGCAGCAGGGCCAGCATCACGATTGCCACCGCCGAGGCGGTCGGCCAGTCCCGGTTGTTGAAGAACTCGCCCCACAGCACCCGGCCGATCATCAGCGTATCCGGCCCGCCCAGCATTTCCGGGATCACGAATTCGCCCACGGCGGGAATCATCACCAGCATGCAGCCGGCGATGATGCCGGTGCGCGACAGCGGCAGGGTGATGCGCAGGAACGCCTGCCACGGCTTGGCACCGAGGTCGTAGGCGGCCTCCAGCAGGCGGTTGTCCAGCTTCACCAGGTTGGCGTACAGCGGCAGCACCATGAACGGCAGGTAGCAGTACACGATGCCGATGTAGGCGGCAGTCGGGGTGTACAGGATCTGCAGCGGTGCATCGATGACCCCGATCTTCAGCAGCAGCTGGTTGAGCAGGCCGTTGCGGTCGAGGATGCCGATCCACGCATACACCCGGATCAGGAACGAGGTCCACGACGGCAGCACCACCAGCATCATCGCCACGTTGCGCGCGGCCGGGCTCATCCGCGAGATCACATATGCCATCGGGTAACCGATCAACAGCGTGAACAGCGTGGCGATCACCGCGATCCTGATCGAGCTCAGGTAGGCAAGCACGTACTGGCTGTCCTTGACCATGGCCGCGTAGTTGCCCAGGTTGAGCTTGAGCGAGAACGCACCGTCCACGTATTCCAGCAGCCACGTGTACGGCGGCGAGCCGACCTGGGTGCGCGCGAACGAGATCATCAGGATGATCACGAACGGCACCGCGAAGAACAGCAGCAGCCACAGGTACGGCGCGGCGATCACGCCGCTGCGCGTGCCGGGGAGCCAGCGCTTCCAGCCGGTGGCGTTCATGCGGTGAGCACCACGCCGTCGTTGTCGCGCCAGTGCACCCAGACGCTGTCGCCCCAAGTCAGGCCATCGCTGGCCCAACGCTGCGAGTTGGCGAAATTGGACAGCACCTTGGCCCCGCTGGGCAGGCGCACGTGGTACACCGAATGACTGCCGAAGTAGGCGATCTCCTCGATCACGCCCTGCGCCTTGTTGGTGTCGCCGGCCGGTTCGTCCTTGCCGATCATCACCTTCTCCGGGCGCAGCGCGAACGCCACCGGCTGCCCTTCGTACCCGGTAATGCCGTGCGCCACGTAGATGGGCGCCGGGAACAGGGGCGTGCGCACGGTGACGTACTCGGGCAGGTCCTCGTCGATCACCCCGTCGAACAGGTTGACCGAGCCGATGAAGCCGGCCACGAAGCGGTTTGCCGGCTGTTCGTAGATCTCGTCCGGCTTGCCGACCTGCTGGATCCAGCCGGCATCCATGACCGCAATGCGGGTGGCCATGGTCATCGCTTCTTCCTGGTCGTGGGTGACCATCACGCAGGTCACCCCCGATGTTTCGATGATGTTGACCAGCTCGATCTGCATCTGCGAGCGCAGCTTCTTGTCCAGCGCGCCCATCGGCTCGTCCAGCAGCAGCAGCTTGGGCCCCTTGGCCAGCGACCGCGCCAGCGCCACGCGCTGCTGCTGGCCGCCGGACAGCTGGTGCGGCTTGCGCTTGGCCAGCTTCTCCAGCTGCACCAGCTCCAGCATCTCGCCGACCCGGCGGCGGATGGCGTCGCGGGCCAGGCCATCCTGCTTGAGGCCGAAGGCAATGTTCTGCTCCACGCTCATGTGCGGGAACAGCGCATAGGACTGGAACATCATGTTGATCGGCCGCTGGTACGGAGGCAGCGCGTTGATGCGCTGGCCGTCCAGGTCGATGGTGCCGGCGGTGGGGGTCTCGAACCCGCCCAGGCAGCGCAGCAGGGTCGATTTGCCGCTTCCCGAGCCGCCCAGCAGGGCAAAGATCTCGCCTTTGCGCACGTCCAGGCTGACATCGTCGAGTGCGACGAAGCCGTCGAATTCCTTGCGCAGCGCGCGGATGGACAGATAGCCCGGCTCCAGGACCGGGACGACCTCGCCTTCCGGCTTGGCTTCAAATGGCATGGGCAGCGGCTCCAGGAGCGGCGTCAGGACGGGGGGACGGCCCATTTTAGCGACCGTTGGCGACAGCAGCGATACCGGATCGTGGCGGTTGGGCCCAGCCGGGCCAATGGTCTCAGGAAGAACCCTAATAAGCGTGCCGCCGAGGCGACGTGAACGCCCTGCCTTTGTCGCGTCCACCCGGTACAGACGCGACGGTGTCGAAGTGCCCCTTGACATGCCTGGCCCATTCCCGCGAGAGCGGCAGCTGAAAACGCCTGAACGCTTGTCGCTCCCGGTCTTCCGAAACGGGAGTTCGGCCGGTTCCTTGATGGCGTGCACACCTTCCAACACGCGTGAACTACAGGCAAGTGACGCGTCACATTCCGCGCGACATCGCGTTGACCTCCCGACGGTGGGAGCGCGATACCTCCACGAACGCCGAACGCGCACATCACAAGGAGTAACCCATGCAAGCCATCCCCGACGCACGGCCCTATGACGCAGTTGTCATTGGAGCAGGACACTCCGGCCTGTCGCTCAGCGCTTTGCTGGTGGAGGCAGGCGTGCGTCATCTGGTTCTGGAAGCGGAAACCATCGGCTCCAGCTGGACGCGACGGTGGGATTCCTTCCGCCTCAACACGCCCAACTTCCTGACCGCCCTGCCCGGCTACCAGTACGACGGCGCGGATCCCACGGGTTTCGCCACCGCGCCCGAGGTCATCAACATGCTGACCGACTATGCGCGCCGGCGGCGGCTGCCTGTCGTCGAGGGATGCGTCGTGCATAGGGTGTTTGCGGCAGGCGACGGCTACCGCGTCATCACCAGCGACGGCACGCTCGAAGCACGCTGCGTGGTCGTGGCCAGCGGGGAGTACCGCCGCCCGCGCTGGCCGCGGGCGTTCTTCTCCCCTGCCTCCGAGCTGGAGGTTGTCCACTCCGGCGATTACCGGCGGCCCCAGCAGCTCGGCCCGGGCGCCGTGCTTGTGATCGGCGGTGGCCAGTCCGGCGCACAGATCGCCCAGGACCTTCGTACTGCAGGGCGCGAGGTGTACTGGTCCATGGCCGATCGTTTCTCGCACATCCGCCGGGTACGCGGCAGGGATTCCATGCACTGGTGGGACATGCAGGGGCTGCTGCACCGGCACGTAAGCGAGCGGCCGGACGTGGCGGCGGGGGTGCCGGGCGCGATGCAAAAGGCAAGAACGGCAGAGTTCCCCTTGGTATCTGGAACGGGCGCGCTGGGCATGGGCAGCTCCATCAGCCTGCTGTCGATGCATCGCGACGGCATCATGCTGCTTGGCAGACTGGAGCACCTGGAAGGCCACATTGCGCACTTCCGCGATGCGCGCCCGCAGATCCGCGAGGCGGTGGCCCGCACCCGCGCCGAGTACAGGCACCTCAACGACATGGCCGATGCGCACTATGCATCCACCACAGAGACACCGACCGACGACGCCCGCTATCTGCCCGAAGAGGTCTACCTGGACTGGGAGCCGGACGCCTCACCACGTTGCATCCGGCTGGACGCCGCCGGCATTGGCTCGATTGTGGCAGCCACCGGCTTCGACGCGCAGTGGCCATGGCTCGAAGTACCGGGCGTACTCGACCCGAACGGCTACCCACTGGGCGATTACGGCGTCTCCCCGCAGCCGGGACTGTTCTTCATCGGCATGTACAACCTGCAGCGACCGAGCTCGAACTTCCTGTGCAATGGTGGGCGGGATGCGCGCGAGCTACTCCAGAGCATCCTGACGCACTTGGACGCCAGCGCCTCACCTGCATGCAATAAAGTGGATCGCAGCGAACTCATGTCTGATCGCGCGCCCCGACCTTGACGTCAAAGTGAAGCGGCGGTGTCAACGAATGTTCAATACGTCATACCATGCAGCCGTTTGGATGCGAGGCTTTCAACGAATCGCCTGGTTCTGAACGTAAGGCACAGAAGCGCCACGCGACGTTTCCAAAATTTCTGGACAGTTCACAGTTTCGGATACGTCATATTGACCAAGAGTAGCGCATATCTGAACTTGTCATTTCCCCCCGTGGAACCAACCACCCGATGAGTAAACTCCACATCGTCGCCGCCTC